>JANYAJ010000305.1 GCA_025361385.1 Nitrospira sp. | reverse complement strand
CTTCGTAGATTTCATGCAGGTGATTCGGTAAGATGACATCCGCACGGCAGCGATGCGGTTTTTCCATCGGGCATGGTCGATCCAGGGAGTAGGAGTGGTCCGAACTCGGTTTGTTATCGCCCTGATTGTCGTTCTGCTGATCGGCGGCGGCGCGTTTCTCATGTTCTCGCCCTACCTGACCGGCGACGATTATCTCAAAGATTTTTTCCTCCAGCAGCTGGAGCAGAGTATCGGACGCAAGATCGACGTCCATCGCATCAAACTGGTCCTGTTCCCCCGCATCCGATTGGAACTGACGCAGGTCGCGATTCATGATCGGAATTCCGAAGATATCGTTTTGTCGGCCAAGCGGTTGGATTTAGTCTTGCGGCTGCTTCCGCTACTGCGCAAGCAGGTGGTGGGGAAACGGCTGTTGATTGAAGAACCGACCTTGACGCTCCGGCGCAATCGTGACGGGCATTGGAACCTCCTCGATCAGGTTGCGCAGGGAGGCGCGGCCGATCAGGATGCGGTGCAGACGATGAGCCGAATCTTCCGCATTCGCGAGGCGACGTTGGTGAATGGGAGGCTGATCATCATCGACGACGGACGTCCGGATGGGACGCGTACCATGGCCTTGGAGTCGGTGGAGGCCTCGCTGGTGATCAGAGCGGAGCGGGGACAGGCGGATGTGCACGTCTCTGCCGGCCATGCGGGTGAGAAGGGCCTGTCTGCCATATCCCTCACCGGGACGATTAGTTCCGCCCAGCGGCAAACACTGGCACCCGACGATCCCTCGGCCTCACAGGTGAGACTCCAGTTCGATGGCAGCGTTGAAGCCGCGAGTCTCAATCTTCGAGAGATCGCGGATTTCTTTGGGCCACGTCCGGTTCCTGAACAGGTACAGGGCGTCATCAATGTGCACAGTCTCGTTCGAGCCGCGCCCGGCGTGGCGGGTTATGATGTGCTGTTGTCCGATCTGTCTGCGAATCTCGAACAACTGAGGCTCACAGGCCAAGCGAGCCTCTCCGGTTTATTGACGGTTCAGCCCACGTTTGCCCTGACCTTTTCGGCCTCTCCGATCCAGCTTCGCCAGTTACTCACGCAGTTGCCGGCGCAGTGGGTACATCCGCAGTTGCCGGCGGTCATGCAGGACCGAGAGATCGACGGGACGGTGGAGATTGTCTCCGCCACCGTCACGGGATCCTCCGTCGCAGGGCCTCAGCTCTCGTTGACCGGGGAATTTCGCGTGCAACAGGGGCAAGCGCTGATTGGAGACAGCCGTGTTCCTGCCAAGGATTTAGCTGCCGTCGTATCGGTCGAACCCGGACGCCTCAGGGTGTCGAATCTCAGCGGACGCTATGGCGCGATTCATATGAGTGAGAGTAAGGCGCTCATCTCATTTTTAGAGGCGGGGCCTTGGCTTGAGATGGATATTGCTGGAACGATGGCCGCGGCAGACCTGTTGCAGCTTCTTTCGAAGACCGTCAAGTCGGAGCAACTGTCGCGTGTGTTAGCGGCGTCGCGTGATGTCGAAGGCATGGCCAGTCCCAGGTTTCGCTTGGTCGGTCCACTCAATCAGGCCGGTGGCGTGACCTTTGCCGGGGGCGAAATTACCGTCAAGCATGTCGGTCTGACGAATCCCTCGCTGCCCGAGCGGTTGACCGGGTTGCAGGGCCGGTTTGTGCTGACGGATGGCGGGACTCAGTTCGATGAGGTGACGGGGCATGTGGGCGATCTGGCCGTGCAGATCAATGGGGGCATCACAGGAGGCAGTGGCAGCGCCTTTCAGGATTTCTTGATTCGAGTCAACGGCGATGCGGGCCATATGGCCAAGCTGCTTCCCTCGAAAGCCATTCCAGCTGGAACGATTGATGGGCTGGTCAACGGCGCCCTGGTCTTGACCGGTCCAACGCTGTCGCCGCACGTCCGGGGTGAGGTCGTCTTGACCGAGTCGAAAGTGACGCTGTCCGATCTGGTTGAGAAACCGATCGGCGCTCCGGCGACGGTGGAGTTCGAGGGGACGATTCCGCAGGCCTCCGGTGTCATATTCGACAGGATCGAGCTGATCGTGCCGCCGATTCGACTGCCGATTAAGGGCAAAATTCAATTGGGCGAACATTTTTCGATCGATGCCGCGCTTTCGACCGGTACCCTGTCGTTGTCCCGTGTGCCGGAATGGATTGCCAAGGGAGGATTTGAGGCAGGGAATATCGAGTTGTCGCTCGACATGAAGGGGAAGGACCTCAATTGGAAAACATGGCGGACGACCGGATGGCTGGCCTTAACCAATGGGTTGATGAATGCCAAGGGGGCCGAGGGGCCCATCCAGGATCTGTATCTGCGAGTCCATTTCGTGAAGAACGGTGTGGAGATTAAGCGGCTGTCGTTCAATCTGCTCGACAGCGATCTCGCGTTGGAAGGGACGATCCGGAATTGGGCATCGAAACCGTTGATTACGGCGAAGATCGAGTCCAATCAAATGGATCTGGATCTGCTCATCCCAAAAGGCGAGCGGTCACCCATTCGAGAATTTCTGGAAATCCTGGCAGATACCAGCAAGGTCCAGGTGTTGGCGTCGATGGCGCGCGGTCATTACAAACATCTCAAGTTTGGAAGCCTCTCCGCCCGTATCACCATTCAGGACGGCGTGCTGGATGTGGACCGTTTGTCCGGCCGATCGACCGGTGGGGAAGTGGCTGGACGTATCGTGGTGCAATTGCCGCGTAAGGGGCCGGTCGACGCCGAGATCTCGGTTCGGGCGACGGGTTTGCTGGTGGAAGATGTGCTGAAATTTTTCGGCCCCAAAGGGGGCGTGATGACAGGGGAAGCTCGGGTGACGGGGACGATCCGCGGGCATGGAAAAAATCCTCACGGGCTCTACCCGACATTGAACGGCAAGGTGGATATCCTCCTGGAGAACGGACGTATTCTCAAATCACAGGAACGGGCCATTTGGAAGATTATCAGCATTCTGAACCTGCCGGCCGTGCTGCAAGGGAAAGTCGATCTGGAAAAAGAGGGCCTGTCCTACAACAAGATTACGGCCACGATTCTTGCGCGGAACGGACTGTTCGAGACCGAGAATCTGATCATCGACAGTCCGATCGTGAAGATTACCGCCGCCGGAAGTTTTGATTTACCGACCGACCAAGTCGATATGGTGTGGGCGGTCAGTCCGTTCGGGTCGTATTCGCAATTCTTGAAAACGATTCCACTCTTTGGACGGCTCTTTGCCGGAGAGCGCAAAGGGTTGGCCACGGCGCTGTTCTCTGTCAAAGGATCGATCGAAGACCCGGAGGTCACCTATCTCCCGATGAAGTCGTTTGCCAGTGGCGTGACAGGTCTGGCGCAGCTGGCGTTTGATGTGTTGCGGAACACGGTGATGTTGCCGATCGATCTCATGACACCTGATGAGGATGCAGCCGTGGGCAAGGAGGCCCTCCCCACGCCTGAACCGGTTCCATCCGTGCCTTGACCGACCTCCCCTCCCATGCTAGATTCCGAGGAGCATTCACTATGGCGTCATCTACACCACCAGCTCAACGTGCGACGGTCTTCATCGCTGCCAGCGAGAGCGACTCCAATCTCTATTACGCGACAAAGTTTATCGCGCCGGACCCCTTTATCTATTTAGAGATAAAGGGCGAACGGATTCTGGTGATGAGCGATCTCGAAATGGATCGGGCAAAAAGCCAATCGTCCGTCGATCGGGTGCTCTCGTACTCGGAGGTCGAGGGGCGAGCGAAGACGCAAGGCATTGCCGAGCCTGGTACCGTTGAGGTGATCCATATCCTCTTGCGAGAAGCCGGCATCACGCAGATCACGGTTCCGGCGAACTTTCCCTTCGGCCATGCCGTGAAGTTCCAGTCGTTGGGGTATCAGCTGCATCCAAAGCGGGACCCGTTTTACGAACAACGCGTGGTGAAGACCGCCGAGGAAGTGCGCTATATCGAAGCCGCCCAGCGTGCGACCGAACAGGCGGTTGCGGCAGCCCACGATCTGTTACGCCAGGCCTCGATCAACAAGGATCAGCTGTGGTATGAGGGCGTGCCGCTGACGTCGGAGCGCGTGAAAAAATTGATCAATGTCGCGTTAATGGAGTGCGATTGCGTGGCTCAGCATACCATCGTTGCCGGAGGGGAACAGGCCTGCGACCCGCATAATGAAGGCAGTGGTCCGTTGCCCGCTCACCGCAGCATTATCTTCGACGTGTTTCCCCGTTCGGCCTCCAACAGGTATTTCGCCGACATGTCCAGGACGGTCGTACGAGGGACCCCGAGCCCAGAGTTGAAGCGGCTGTACCAGACGGTCTTGGATGCGCAGGAAGAGGCCATCACCAAAATCAAAGACGGGGCGGACGGGAAGCGCATTCATCAAGGGATTTGCACCAGATTTGAAAAAGCCGGATACCAGACCGGCCTTGTGAATGGCCGGATGCAGGGCTATTTCCACGGCACCGGCCATGGAGTCGGTCTCGATATCCATGAAGCGCCTCGCATCAGCCGAACCGGATCGTTGCTCCAAGAAGGTCATGTTGTGACCGTCGAGCCCGGTCTCTATTATCCAGGCCTCGGCGCCGTCCGTATCGAGGATATGGTGCTCGTCACGAAAGACGGCTGCCGTAATCTGACGAACTCTCCGAAGATCTTCGAATTAGGCTAACCGAAGTGCTGAGACCTGAGTGCTGAGTTTCTAGTGTCCGATTCATCACGACTCAGTCCTCAGCACGTATGACTCAGCACTAATCCATGCGCCTGACTTTCACGATCCAACGATTCAACCCCGAAGTCGATTCCACCCCCCATCCTCAAGAATTCCGTCTCGATGTCGGTCGTGGAATGACGGTGCTCGATGCATTGATTCGGATCAAGAACGAATGTGACGGGAGCCTGGCCCTCCGGTACTCCTGCCGCTCTGCGATTTGTGGCTCCTGTTCGATGACGATCAACGGGAGCGAGAAACTCGCCTGCCGGACTTCTCTTCGCAAAGAACTCGACCGGCATGGGCACATCGTCGTGGCGCCGCTCCGCAATTTGCCGGTGATCAAGGACCTGGTCGTGGATATGGCTCCGTTCTGGGAGAAGATTCACGACGTGCATCCCTGGCTGGTGCCGGGGTCTCGGCATTCTCATGAGGGTGTGCCTGCTCAGATGACGGCGTGGGGCCACGCCAATCCACAGTTTCACAATGTCGATGCCTGTATCATGTGTGGCGCCTGCGTTGCAGCCTGTACCGTGTATGAAGTCTCGAAGGGCTTTGCCGGTCCCGCAGCCCTGGCGAAGGCCGATCGCTTTCTCTCCGACCCACGCGAGGCCCCATCGGCAACGCGCGCCAGGCTGTCGGCTCTCCAGAGCGAAGACGGGATCTGGGACTGTACGCGCTGTAACTTCTGTGTCGAGGTCTGTCCGAAAGATGTCAAACCGATGGAGGCGATCATCCGGTTGCGGCGGGCTTCTCTCGAACGAGGATTGACGACAACCGGGGGCGCGCGCCATATCCTCGGTTTTGCCGATCTGGTCGAACAGCAAGGGCGTTTGAATGAAGCGATCATGCCGCTTAAAGTGGTCGGGTTTGCACCGCGTGGCTTGTTGCGCATTCTGCCGCTGGGCCTCAAGATGTTATTCAAAGGGAAAGTACCCAATCCTCTCGGACATGCGATTTCCGGACTCAGCCACCTCCAGGCGCTCATACGGCGCGTGCGACGTGCCACACCTCTAGCCTAACCTCGATGGCCTGGACCATTCGATGGCCTGAAGACATTGCCCTGGCCGATGCCGCCTTCGAAGTCGACGCGTCGTCGGTTGAGGAGGTCTTTCGCGGTGCGACACAAGCCCTCCTTGAAAGCCTGGCAAACCCTGAGACCGTGTCGGGCGGATGGGAGCGGTCTATTGAACGGACCGATGAGGACATCTCGGCATTGTTGTTCGATTGGTTGTCGGAGATTGTCTATTGGAAAGATGCCGCAGGGGTGGTCTTCCGAGAGGCACCGCTCACGTTGGCGCAGGAAGGAGATGTCTGGTTGTTGCGAGCGCGGTTGATCGGCGCGCCAGTGGATTACCGGACACAAGAGCTTCATGCCGATGTGAAGGGGGTCACGAAACATCTGTATCATGTGAGTCAGGACGCTGGGCACTGGAAGGCGTTGGTGGTGTTGGACCTATGAAGTTGAATACCGAGATGGCTGTCCATCGGATCACGGACGAGATCTGGGAAATTCCCATGTCTGAAAAGTCCGGCATGTTGGTGCCCGCCAGGATTTATGCCACCAGAAACATTCTGCAATCCATGGATTCCGGGGTGTTCGATCAGGTGACCAATGTCGCCTGCCTGCCCGGCATCAGACGGTATGCGCTCTGTATGCCGGATGGGCATTGGGGCTATGGATTTCCGATCGGGGGTGTTGCGGCGTTCGATGCACAGGAGGGCATCATCTCTCCCGGCGGTGTGGGCTACGATATCAACTGTGGCATGCGGTTGATTCGAACAGACTTAACGCTGGCGGATGTGCAGCCGCATCTGGAGAGGCTCATGACCGAACTCTTTAGGAACGTGCCGGCCGGCGTCGGGGCGAGCGGATTCGTTCGGCTTTCGCGGGAGGAGTTCGGTCGCGTGATGACTCATGGGGCCAAGTGGTGTGTGGAGCGGGGGTATGGGTGGCATCGGG
>JANYAJ010000235.1 GCA_025361385.1 Nitrospira sp. | reverse complement strand
AGCGTTGCCACGTCAAATTCGACCGCGGCGTTCGCGAAGCCGGGCATCGTATGGGCCAAGGCCTTCAGTGACCCATAATGCGTGGTCGCAACGACTTTCATCCCCAGCGTGGCCAGCCGACAAAGCAACGCTTCGGCCAGGGCCGCGCCTTCTGTCGGATCGGTCGAGGTGACTGGTTCATCGAGGAGAACCAGCCATTGCCGAGGTTCGGACTCTCCGTCGTCACTGCGCTGACGGTCCGCTTCATCGAGCAACTGAATCATTTGGGTCATGTGCGCCGAAAAGCTGGATAGGTCACGGGCCAGGTCTTGGGCGTCGCCGATATCGGCATAGACATCGGGAAAGAAGGCCATCTCGGATTCCGCATCGCAGGGCAGGTGCAATCCAGCACGGACCATCAAGGCAAAGAGCCCGACGATCTTGAGCGTCACGGTCTTCCCACCCGTATTGGGACCGGAGATGACGAGCACCTGGATCGATTCATCCAAGAGAATATCGTTGGCGACGACCTCCCCTTTCGACAACACCAGCAGGGGATGCCTGGCCTGCAGCAACGTCACGCGCCCTTCGTCGTTGAGCCCGACAGGCTGCGCCTTCAGTTGACGGCCGAACGAGGCCCGCGCCGCGATCCCGTCCAGCTCGGCCAGCGCCTCAAGCCCTGCCAACATGAGCTCGGCTTGTGCGGCAACGAGAGCAGACAACTCTCGGAGGATACGCCGCACCTCCCGTTCGATCTCAAGATCCGCCACTTTGATCGAATTGTTCAGCTCGACCAGCTCACGCGGCTCGATAAATACCGTCGCTCCGCTGGCCGAGACGTCATGCACGATCCCAGGCACCCGCCCCCGCATATCTGTTTTCACCGGGATAACATAGCGGCCTTCACGCTGGGCAAAATACTGTTCTTGGAGAATCTCCTCGAAACGGCGCGAGTGGAGCATCTGATCCACTTGATGCCTGATCTGCTGTTTGAGCGCATGCGCCTGATGCGTCAAGCGCCGCAACTCCGGCGTCGCCGACTCTTTCATCGAACCGTCCTGGTGGATTGCTACATCCAGCGCGCTTTTCACAGGGCGCAGCTCCCTTGCCGATTGCAGGGATTGCCCGACAGCGCCCAACGCAGGAGCATCCTGCTGGTGCCGCACGATAAACCGGCCGCTCTCCTCCAACAGCTCCAGCACGATGGCACAGTCCCGGAGTTCGAGGAGCTCCAGCGCCGCCCCTTTCTGAGCCCGGGCGAGTGGATCCCGGATATCCGGAAACACCAAGGGCGGCAGACCATCGCCCGCATCCTGCAGCCTCCCCATCTCCGTCGTTTCCTGTTGGCGCCGGATGGCATCTTCTAGATCGGTGGCCAATTCAAGCGCACGACAACGCGCCGCCCCCATGGTCGAACGGGCGTGACCGGCAAGGGCCTCAAGCAGTCTCGGCCACTCTAAGACCTTCGTGGTTTGTTCGAAGAGATTCACGAATACCTCTGGGAGCACGTTTCAGACTGGGAGCGACGAACTCTAACGAACCCAGCGACAGAGACGCAAGGCAGCGGTTCACGAATCTCGTCGTCACTCTGCTGACACCCGGTCCAACTGGCAGCGAAACTTCTGTGATCCTGCGCGGAGTTACCGCTTTGGTATGGCTTGACAAGGCCTAGGGTGGTCGATACTATCGCCATCATTGCGGCCGGTGATGGGACCGGCCCATTTTTATTGAGGAACTACTCGTCATGGCTATTCGGATCGGTATCAATGGATTTGGGCGGATCGGACGGAACGTCCTGCGGGCATCACTCGGTGATCCCAGCCTACACATTGTCGCAATTAACGACCTCACAGATGCGAAGACGCTCGCCTACCTCTTAAAGTACGACTCGGTCCACGGGACGTTACAGGGAAGCGTCGAAGCCAAAGACGATCAGATTTTCGTCGACGGCAAAGCCATTAAGGTGCTGGCGATGAAGGACCCCAAAGACCTGCCCTGGAAGGATCTGGAAGTCGACATCGTCATTGAATCGACCGGACGTTTTACCGACCGCGAAGGCGCGGGGAAACACATCGCGGCCGGAGCCAAACACGTCATTATTTCCGCGCCGGCGAAGGACCCGGATGTCACCATCGTACTGGGCGTTAACGATGAAGCCTACGATCCGAAAGTGCACCACATCATCTCCAACGCCTCCTGCACGACCAACTGTCTGGCTCCCATGGCCAAAGTGCTGTTGGATAATTTCGGCATCAAGCATGGCGTCATGACCACGATCCATTCCTACACCAACGACCAGCAATTGCTCGACCTGCCCCACAAAGACCTGCGGCGCGGGCGCGCAGCCGGCATGTCGATGATCCCGACCAGCACCGGCGCGGCGAAGGCGCTGCATCTCGTGCTGCCGCAGCTCAAAGGCAAGATCGATGGCCTTGCGATCCGCGTCCCCACCCCGAACGTCTCGCTGGTGGATTTGACCGTCGAAACCGAAAAAGACTGCGACCTCGCGTCCGTCAATGCTGCCTTCCGGAAAGCGGCAAATGGCCCGATGAAAGACATCCTGCATTATTCTGAAGACCCCATCGTCTCGATCGACCAGAAGGGCGACCCCCATTCGGCCACACTCGATGCCCCGCTCACGATGGTCATCGACAAGCGGATGGTCAAGGTGACGGCCTGGTACGACAACGAGTGGGGCTATTCATGCCGGGTGCGAGACCTGATCAAGGTCATCGCGGCAAAAACGACAGGACAGTAAGCGTCAGGCTGGGGCTGCCCACCTCGGTCTGATACGGTATGACGCTGACTGGTATGGCTGGTAGGACCGACCTCACGGAGCCGCTATGAATCTGCGCAAACAAACGATCGACGACGTCGTCCTGCGAGACAAGCGCGTCATCATCCGAGCCGACTTCAATGTCCCGCTGGACGATGCGCACCAAATCACCGACGATACCCGCATTCGCTCGACGCTGCCGACCATCAATCGCGCCATCGACGACGGCGCCAAGGTGATCCTCTGCTCGCACCTGGGTCGGCCGAATGGAAAATTCGACCCCAAGTACAGTCTGGCCCCGGTCGCCAAACGCCTGGGACGGCTCATGGGCAAAGAGATTCTGTTTGCACCGGACTGCATCGGCCCGGCAGTGGACGCGCTGGTTGCCAAGATGAAGTCGG
>JANYAJ010000220.1 GCA_025361385.1 Nitrospira sp. | reverse complement strand
GATCGTCCATTTGAGATGGGGAAACATGTGGCGATCATCGGAGCCGGCGATGTGATGGTCGATATCGCCCATTGGCTGACTCGGTACAAAAAAGTTGAGCGCGTGACGGCAATCGTGCGGCGTGGCCCTGCCGAGCGTAAGTACAATCCGAAAGAAATTCGTGCAGTCTGCTCCAATATGGATGTGGACGGAATCACTAAGGAAGTGGCTAGGATTAAGGACCGCCTCGCTGCGGTCGGGCAAAATGCGGACGAGATACTCAAGGCTCTGACAGACGAGTTTGTAAAGTGCGAGCCGAAAGTCAGCGACACAAAGATGGGCTTCAAGTTTTTGGCCTCTCCGAAACGCATCCTCGTGGATGGCAATAATCGCGTGCGTGGCTTAGAGATGGAAGACAACAAGTTGGAGCCGAAGGGGAGCGATACCGCGGCTGTGGGCCTGAAGCAGTATTATGAATTCCCCTGCGACGCGGTGGTCTTTGCCGTCGGCGACAAAGTCGATGAGACCGTCGGGCTCCCTTATAAGAGTGGCTTATTTGTGACGAACCCCAACAAGACCACCAACGATCCAGACGATGCGCTCTTTCAGGCCTTCGATGAGACCACCGGCAAAGTTGTGGACGGTGTTTTCTTGACGGGTTGGGCCAGGAAGGCCAGCGAAGGGTTGGTGGGAATTGCTAAACGGGATGGGGACTGGTGCGCTGAAGTTGTGACTCGCTACCTCTCAAGTGCCGCCTCACAGAGTCACACTGGCGCGAAGAGCATCCTCGATAAGCTGGCCACAGCCCTCAAGAACCATAAGAGCCACCCGGTCGATGCAAAGGGCCTCCGCGCGCTCGAATCAATCGAGCATAAGCACCATGGTGCGACCGATTGTATTGGGGTGTTCAAATACGCAAGCAACCGAGAGATGATCGATCTGATCGAGAAGGGGAAATTGTAACGAGGCCGCGAGCCATCAACTTGCGCTAGCCGTCCCCCCACTTCAGCTTTTCACGCAAGACTTCATAATATCCGCTTTCCGGGAAACGAATCAGTCTCGTCCGGTGCTCGGACATCTTGATCTCAACCGTATCGCCCTGGACCATCGCCACGCCGACCTGGCCGTCTAACGTCGCCATCGCGCCATCATCTCTACTCGTCAACGTGATTTCAATTTCTGCGGTTCCTGGAACGATCAGGGGACGGTGCGTCAGGGTGTGAGGACAGATCGGTGTCACCATGAGTGATTGGACCGCCGGGTCAATGATGGGCCCTCCGGCCGACAAAGAGTAGGCGGTCGATCCCGTTGGTGTGCTGACGATGACGCCATCCCCACGCAAATTCGTGACGAACTGGCCTTGAATGAAAATCTTCACCTCGATCATCCGGGCCAGGGTCCCCTTGCTGATCACGACATCGTTCAGCACCACTCCACGCGCGACGGTTTCTCCATGCCGATGAATATGCGTCTGGAGCATCAGTCGTTCGTCGAGCACGAAGTCATTGGCAAACACGCGTTCAAGAGAGGGGTACAAGTTCTCCAGTTGGACTTCGGTTAAGAAACCCAGACCGCCCATATTGACGCCGAGGATCGGAATGCTTCGCTCCCCGGCAAGCCTGGCAGCATTGAGCATGGTTCCATCGCCACCCAGGACTAGCAGCACATCTGCCTTGCTTGCCAGTTGAATTTTCTGCACTCCCCCTTGCTCACCGAGCAAGGCTGCCGATGTCGTATCCAAGATGACACCAATGCTTCGAGCCCTGAGCCAGGTCACCACATCGAGTAATGTGCCCTTGATCTCAGGGAACTTGGGCTTGGTCAAGATCCCGATACTTTTGTTCTTCATTTGTAGAGCCCAGTCGTCCAGCGATTTAAGATACTGGTGAAAAAGTCCGAGATTGTATCGGGAGGGCTCTTTTGAAGTCAACGAATCGGAGCCACTCAAGCCGCCATCTCATGAATTGAATCTCGTCGAATTCCAGGCTTGTGTGATTGTCTCCTAGCCTTGACACCCAAAATCCTTCTAGTTAAGAGTAGGTCAAGTTTTTCGATAGGTTTG
>JANYAJ010000217.1 GCA_025361385.1 Nitrospira sp. | reverse complement strand
TCAACGGAAACGCCTCCGAGCTGCGGTCGCCTATTACGGGCGAGTGACGCAGGCGGAAACCGATCCACATCTTGAGCCGGCACCCACTGATCCAGCCCGGCTTGGTGATAGAGCAGGGGAGGATAGAGGCTGCTAATCTCTGTTTCCGGTTGCGGCACTCGCCCGTAATAGGCGACTGCGGCTCGAAGCCGTTTCCGTTGACAGGCAAACCGGATCGCGTACGATCCACCCATGCCGTAGCCGACGACGCCATGGATATTTTGCTTAATGTGGTCGCGCGTATTGAGAAACTCACAGCAGGAATTGATGTCTTGGAGGACGAGCGTCTCATTCAGCTTGGCCATCAGGGCATCTGCAACTTCTGCATTGGCCGTCACCATGCCGCCCAGCCGCCCGTATAGGTTTGGGATGATGACGCCATACCCTTCACACGCCAATCTGGCACCGAGATCTTTGATTTGCGCGGTGAGCCCCCATTCTTCGTGCAGGAGAACAAGCCCGGGGTAGAGTCCTTTGGGCTGAGGCCAAAACTGGACACATTCCACATGGACGTGTTTCGAGACGCGTGTCTGGATATAGGGATCGACGGCGGCATCTGTCAGCGTAGGAATGGCAACGCCGCTCGGAAAGCGTGCCGTGCCGGTACCGATTTGATCTAACGTAAAGGGGGCGATGGTGGATATCATTGCGGCAATCTCTTTTCCATCAAGGCGATGCTGAGTGTTGTCATCTTGAGACGGGATTCATGCGATGCGGGCGTACTATAGGGACCAGGTTGTCGGGTTGTCAATCTTGCGGCAAGGGGTGAGGTATAGTTGACCTCGCCTGTGCGGCCGACTACAGTTTTCACAGCGATAGGGTCTGGAGGGCGATGATGTCATTGAAAATTGGTCTGATTGGTGTCGGTCGGCATGGCAGTCGGTATGTCCATCATCTGCTCCATGATCTGCCAGGAGCGAGCCTCGTCGCGCTTTGCCGAAAACGTATCGGAGAGGGGCTCCCGGCACTCTCGACGAATAACGTCCCTATCTATGGGGACTATCGCGCCTTGATCGCCGACCCACGGGTAGAGGCGATCGTTGTGGTGAGCCCTCCGTCGCTTTCACCTGAGATCTGTCTCGAGGCCGTGAAGGCGGGGAAGCCGGTTCTTATCGAAAAGCCGTTAGCGCCGACAGTCCATGAAGCACGGGCGATGGCGAGGGCAGCAGAAGAGGCAGGTGTAATGCTCATGACCGCACAGACCATGCGTTTCGACTCAACGATTCTGTTGCTGAAAGATCACTTGCCAGAGATCGGCCGGCTCCGGTACGCCACCTTCACCAGCCGGATTGAAACGAAATCCAACGCTCAGGCTCAGGCACCGGTACCAGGTCAACGCGGGGTGCTCTTGGAATTCGGGGTTCACCTGTTGGATGTGGTGCCCTTTCTCACCGGCGAGACAGTGGTCAATGTCCGGTGCGAATTGGACCAACCCCCGACTATTGCACCGGAGACGATGGCGATCGTGCAGGCTCAGACGACGAGTGGTCTGCGATGCGTCATGGACATTGCACGAGTGTCAGCAGGGCGGGTAGCGAGAACAGAATGGGTGGGAACCCATGGGCAGCTTGCCGCCGATTGGTTCTACCATCGAGTGACCGCGGTCATCGGTGACCGCGGTCCTCAGGAATGGGTGGTCCAACCGCAGCAGACGATTCTTGCCACGCTCCGGGCCTTCGTCCATGCCATCGAGACGAAAACCCCTCCGCCTATCACCGGGCGTGATGGCTGTCGAGCCGTGGAGATAGCCGACGCCTGCTACCGTTCGGCGGAACAAGGCGGCGCCGTCGTCTCCATCACGTTCGACGCCCGTGAATCGTGAAGCGTATCTCGAAAAACCGTCGCTCCTGAAACGTGAAGCGCAGTTCACGAACGACGAGCACTCTTGGGCGCTCTTCTAGGCATCGGCGACGATGTGCGTATCGGTTTCTTCTACTCCCTCGATTTGATGAATCTTTGTGATCACGACATCCGAGAGAGCTCGCTCGTCCGTGACGCTGATGAATACAATGATGTCAGGCCGTCCAAAGCAGGAATGGGCTTGTTCGACGCCGGAGAGGCGTTTGAGTGCCTGAAGCACATCTTTCGTTCGTCCTGCTTTGACCTTGATTAGGATATAAGCTTTCGTGGCCATGGTGTCCTCCTGTTGCGGTTACTGTGCGCCGCCCGGCATCTCCCGCCGTCGTTGCGCAAAGACCTGGTGAATATGCTGCCCCCGTTGTTCGAAGGCGATACGTGCCTTTTCGACGAGCTCCATCAACCAACCGAAATCCTCCAGGCTCACATTGAATTGACGAAAGCCTGGCGTTAACCGCTCACGCTGATCGATAGACATGGTCACCCACTGTTCCTTGAGCGCCTCCAGTACTTCTGAAGTCCAGCCTGACGAACGGAGTCGTAACAGGGTTTCGTCGGCAGGGACTTTCTTTTGTGCCGCCACCGCCTGATTTAAAAACGCATGCACGTCCGGATCGGTGCTCTTCATGAACACCGATTGAAATTGAATGACCATCTTGATCACACGATTCGCCTCGGGAGTGCCTTCAGGTGGAAGGACATCGGCATCTTGCAGCATCGCGAGTATGGCCATCGAGGCGCCAATTGGTTCAGAGGCGGTGCCTGTTCGACCAGGCATTTGGGCCAAGACCGAACTGCAAACCCCCGTTACCATGTTGACGAAAAACACACTTGCCAGAAGGGCCTCGAAAAACATTGTGCGGTATGCCACGCGTCTGACTGAGCGGGATCGTATGGAAGAATAGGGTGGGACGCACATGGGAGAAGTATACAGAAGGGCAGGGAGGGGTGCTAGCTCCGAGATTTACATCGCCGCGACAAGGAAAATGAAACCATATTTCGCAGTCTCTTGTTGTTTCGATTGAAACAGAGGGAGAGGGTTTCTATAATCCAACAGTCTTCTATCGTGCACCGGAGTGACCCATGCTTGCCAAGGTTCTGAGTGCGGCGCTCGTCGGAATCGATGCGCATCTGATCGATGTGGAAGTCGATATTGCCGGTGGGCTTCCACAATTTTCGGTCGTCGGCCTCCCAGATGCCACGGTGAGAGAGAGTCGTGATCGGGTTCGCTCTGCGCTTAAGAATACGGGCTTCCATTTCCCAGCCAAGAAAATCACCGTCAATCTCGCTCCTGCCGGCATTAAGAAGGAAGGGTCCGGGCTCGACCTGGCGATTGCCATTGGGATTCTCGTCGCTGAGGAAGTCATTCCCCCCGAAAAGGTTCAAGGCTGCGTCTGTGTCGGTGAGCTCTCGCTGGACGGACAGATCAAGGCCATTACCGGTGCCTTATCCATTGGCATTGCCAGTCGGTCTAACCATCGTCTGCTCTTGCCGGCTGAAAATAGCCAAGAAGCCGCGATGGTCCAGGGCGTCATGGCCTATCCACTGCACACGCTCCCCGAGGCCGTAGCCTTTTTGAATGGTACGGTTACGTTGACTCCGGCCCATGTCGACCGGGACCGGTTCTTTGCCACGCGTCCTGCGGAGGATGACGACTATGGCGATGTGAAGGGGCAGGATCACGCCAAGCGTGCCCTGGAGATCGCTGCAGCCGGAGGCCATAATCTCTTGATGGTGGGGCCTCCTGGATCCGGCAAGACCATGTTGGCCAAACGCCTCCCGACGATTCTTCCCCTCATGGAACAGGAGGGAGCGATCGAGACGACTCGCGTCCATAGCATCTCGGGACAATTGACGGCCGATCGCCCGCTGTTGACGGTCCGTCCCTTTCGCGCACCACACCATAGTATTTCTGATGCGGGTCTCATCGGAGGCGGGACCGTCCCACGGCCAGGAGAAGTATCGCTCGCCCATAATGGTGTGTTGTTTTTGGACGAATCTCCTGAATTTCGACGCCCCGTCTTAGACGGATTACGACAACCGCTGGAAGACGGGCATGTGACTTTGACCAGAGCCAGCGGCTCGCTTCGCTACCCGGCACACTTCATGTTGATCGCGGCGATGAATCCCTGTCCCTGCGGCTACTATGGGGATCGTACGCGTGAATGTCTTTGCAGCCCGCAGCAAATCCGCCGCTATCGAGCCAAATTGTCGGGGCCTCTCCAGGACCGTATCGACATGCATATCGAGGTTCCCCCGGTCTCCGTGCGCGACTTGCACGATCGTGGCCCTATGCCGGAAAGTTCCGCCACAATTCGATCGCGCGTCCTGGCGGCACGCGATCGGCAACTCCAGCGGTATCGTCAGGATGGGATTCACACAAATGCCCAGTTGAAGCCGCGGCTCCTGAAGCGGTATTGTGGCCTGGCGGCTCCGGCTCAAGAGCTTCTGGAGCAGGCACTCACGAAGCTTGGATTATCTGCGCGAGCCCATGGGCGTATCGTGCGTGTGGCGAGGACCATTGCCGATCTCGCGGGGTCTGATACGATTGAGCCTGTACATCTGGCCGAGGCGATTCAATATCGCAGTCTCGACCGTCGAATGGAGTTTTGAGGGGTAGATGGTATCGACGCTGAAAGTGTTTCTCTGGTGGTTTGTGGTCGGCTCGACCATGGCGCTCGCCGTGATTCTCCTGCAAGGCGGCATTCGAGAGGTCATGCAGGCGCAGGGATCGGTCTGGGAGCTGAAGTTAGTCGAGCTGCTGACGACCATCATGGGAGGAGGACTGCTCGGTGGCTGTCTCGCATTGATCCTGGATCGAATTAAAAAGTCATAACTGATTCGTACTCACCTTGAAGTGAAATGAGGCTAGACATGGACGTGGAAGTAGGTTCGAACCTGTATCGCAACACCGACGGCACGATTGAAGTCGAGGGGATCCCTCAGATTCAGATCGCCGTGAAACCGGCCACGGGCGCATTACTCGTAAACTTTGCGTTGTTCGATGCGAACGGGAAAGTAACGGCCAAGCTCAACGATAGCACCTTGATGATCAATGAGAAACGAGCCTACGAAGTGAGCAGGACCCCGAAGAGTCTGCTGCTCACACATCTGGCCTCGGAAGCCATTATCCTCAAGATGGAGCTCAAGACGCCGGACCTGGTGGCCTTCACAAAGGGGTCATTCCATACGATTAAAGGCCACCTGTTCGAAGTCTCTCCCACCGAATGGAAAATCGACAAGCTTCGCGCTACCGGCACTACGCAGGATCTAAAAGGGGGATCCGTCGTTCTCGGGTAACGAAGAGTAGCAGGATGCTGAAAATGTCCGCCAGCTGGAAAACGCTGAACGATGAGTGATGAACTATGAACAAAAAGCGATGTTCCTTCAGCGTTCATCGTTCAATGACTCGCTCGCTGCGGCCTTGCTGAACGGCCCGTTTGAGCATCCTGTGGTGAGTGGTGAAATGGTATTTTCGCTGCTTCCTATCCCACGACCGTCGGCACGATCACGATGTGCTGGTCTTTCAGGTCGACGGTCGCCGTATCGCCATCTCGCAACTCGCCCTTGATCAATTGACGCGCCATCGGTGTTTCCAATTCCTGTTGAATCAATCGCTTCAACGGCCTCGCTCCATAGACCGGATCGTAACCCCGCTCACCCAAATGTCGTAACGCGGCCGGTGTGATGGTCAGGGTGATTCGCCGTTCCGCCAAACGAGCCCGTAACCGCTCCAGTTGAATCTCCGCGATCTTCGCCAGTTGTTCTGTTTCCAGCGGATGAAACACCACCGTCTCATCGACGCGGTTCAAGAATTCAGGACGGAAATGTTCTCGGAGCTCCACCATGACGAGGGCGCAGACCTCGTCATAGGACGCGTGCCGTTGCTGTGCCTCAAGGATCTGCGGGCTGCCGATGTTCGACGTCATGATCAAGACCGTGTTCTTGAAATCGACGGTCCGGCCTTGCGAGTCGGTCAACCGTCCGTCGTCCAAGACTTGAAGCAAGACATTGAAGACGTCGTGATGGGCCTTTTCGATTTCGTCGAATAGGATGACGGAGAAGGGCCGTCGCCGAACCGCTTCCGTCAATTGCCCTCCTTCTTCATAGCCGATATAGCCAGGCGGGGCTCCGATCAGACGAGCCACCGTATGTTTCTCCATATATTCGGACATGTCGATCCGAATCAGATTGGCATCGTCATCGAAGAGCGTCGCGGCGAGCGCTCGGGCCAACTCGGTCTTTCCAACCCCGGTCGGACCGAGAAAGAGAAATGAACCGATGGGCCGGTTCGGGTCTTTGATGCCGGAGCGCGCGCGGAGGACGGCATCGGCCACTGCGTCCACCGCCTCATTCTGGCCGACCACACGCTGATGCAGTATTTCGCCCAACTTGAGGAGCTTTTCCGTTTCGCCTTCGACCAGCCGGGAGACGGGGATTCCCGTCCAGCGACTCACGATGGCCGCGATGTCGTCTTCATCCACCTCTTCTTTCAGCAACCGGCTTTCACCCTGTTTCAGGCCGAGCTGTTCCTGCTCCAACGCCAGTTCACGCTCAAGGCGCGGCAACTCTCCGTAGCGCAGCTCCGCCACACGATTCAGATCGTACGCTCGTTCGGCACGCTCCATCGATTGCTTGACCTCTTCCATGGCCTCTCGCATTTTACGCAGCCGGGCCACCGAGGCTTTCTCCGAGTCCCAGCGCGTTCTGAGCGCCTGTCGCTCTTCTTGTTTCTCGCCCAGTTCCAGCTCCAGCGTCGCTAAGCGCGCCTGGCTGGCTTGATCCTGTTCTTTCCGCAAGCCCTCTCGCTCGATCTCCAACTGCATCACCTTACGGGAGACCTCGTCGAGTTCTGCCGGCAAACTATCGATTTCCGTTCGCAAACAGGCTGCCGATTCATCGACCAGATCGATGGCTTTGTCGGGAAGAAACCGATCGGCGATGTAGCGATTCGACAGCTTTGC
>JANYAJ010000187.1 GCA_025361385.1 Nitrospira sp. | reverse complement strand
CCAACGGCTGATTGCTTAGGAGGAAATCCCGGACCGCATCGCGTCCTTGCCCCAGCCTCTCGCCCTGATAGGAATACCAGGCCCCGGACTTCTCCACGACTTTTTTGTCGACCCCGAGATCCACCAACTCGCCGGTTTTGGAAATGCCCTGCGCAAACATGATGTCGAATTCCGCCTGTTTGAACGGAGGCGCCATCTTGTTCTTCACCACCTTCACGCGTACACGGCTGCCGGTCACTTCCTGCCCTTCCTTAATCGACTCGATTCGCCGGATATCCAGCCGCACGGACGAATAGAACTTAAGTGCGTTGCCGCCGGTCGTCGTCTCCGGGTTGCCGAACATGACGCCGATCTTCATCCTGATTTGATTGATAAAGATCAGGGTCGTCTGCGACTTGGAAATAGCCGCCGTCAATTTACGAAGCGCCTGCGACATGAGCCTCGCTTGCAACCCCATATGCGCATCGCCCATTTCGCCTTCGATTTCGGCTCTCGGGACGAGGGCCGCAACAGAGTCCACCACAATGACATCGATTGCGCCGCTCCGGACGAGCGTCTCGGCAATTTCCAACGCCTGTTCGCCGGTATCAGGCTGCGACACCAAGAGATCGTCCACCTGCACGCCCAGCTTCTTGGCATAACCCAAATCCAGCGCATGCTCCGCATCGATAAAAGCCGCAGTCCCGCCGGCCTTCTGCGCTTCCGCAATCACATGCAGCGTGAGCGTCGTTTTGCCCGAGGACTCAGGACCGAAAATCTCGATCACCCGGCCGCGGGGAACCCCGCCGACGCCCAAAGCAATATCGAGTCCGAGGGATCCGGTCGAAATCGCAGGAATATCCACCGGGGCATCCGCGCCCCCCAGCTTCATGATCGCCCCCTTCCCATATTGCTTCTCAATTTGGGACAGGGCGAGATCCAACGCACGCTTCTTGTCGTCTTTTTCAGCCATAGGTACTCCTCTGGTAATAAACAGATCGGGGGCATTATACCCAAGTTGAGAGACGGAAACCTAGCAGAGAAACTCCGGACAATAGGCCGTAAAGACGGAGAGCCTCCACCTATTTGTGCGATTTGATTGACGGACGATGGAGATGGCGCTACAAGTGACCCTATGCCTTCGCCTTCGCCTTCGACTCTCGTTCCCGATACCACCGACCATAAACCGACGGTCTTGATCGTCGACGATGAGGCCGCCCCCCGCGCAGCCCTCACACAGATACTCAAACAAGACTTCCACATTCTCACTGCGGACAATGCACGGGCAGCCCTGGCAGTGCTCAACGATCACGGCGTCGACCTCGTCACGCTGGACTTGAAATTACCCGATCGTTCAGGGTCGGACCTCTTGACGGATATCAAACGCGAGCATGCCGAGATCGAAGTCATCATGGTAACAGCCTACGGCAGTCTGCAATCGGCCATGGACTGCATCCGCCATGGCGCGGCAGGCTTCCTCCTGAAACCGTTCAATGCCTCTGAGTTATTGGCTATTTCATTACAGACCGCCCAAAAGAAACAACGGTTGGATCAACTGCGCCCGGTCCTCACCAACTCGACCACCCTCTGGGGCCCGGAGCCAGCCTGCACCAAAGCCTGGCAGGCCCTCGTCGACGACTACACCGCCATGAACCGCACAGGGTCGCTGTCCTCATCGCATAGCGATGAAACCTCGCCCTTGGTCCCGCTGATCTCCGACCTCTTGGAAGCCAAGGACCGCCACCTGCTCAACCATGGAAGCCGCGTGAGTTTTTATGCGACACTGGTGGCCAATCGACTCAGCCTTCCCATTGCCGAGCAGCAGTCGCTCGCACTCGGTGCACTCGTGCATGATCTCGACTTGATCAGCGCTCCTGGCAGTCACGTACTGAGCATCGAATCCGACCCGCAAATCCATCGACCCGACCTGGGCGCCAGAATGGGCCGTGCGATGGGGCTGTCACCTGACGCCGTACAGATTATCGCCCTCCATCACGAACGATGGGATGGAACGGGATATCCGTTCGGCCTGCGAGAAGAAAGTACTCCCCTGCTCGCTCGCATTGTCGGCATCGCCCAGGCCTTCGACGATCTCACCGCCGAAAAGCCAGGACGAACCTCGCTTCCTATCCATGAAGCCTTAGAACAGATCGAACAGCAAGCCGGCACCGCCTTCGATCCGACGCTCACCGAACTCTTCTGCCGGACGATGCGTGAACAACCCCCGCAACATTGAACTCGACACCCTCAGCCATGTGCTCGCCTCACATCCTGACCTTCTCCTAGTTATATCGAATACCTCCTAAGTTACCGACCGAATGCCGCCAGGATTGATCTATCTTAGGTGACTTACTGCTATGCTATAGCCCATCCACCATTACTGGTCAGCCCCGGCCAACTACCTATGGCGTTGAATGGACGATGAAGGTCTACGAACACAGCGACCCAGACTCCCTGAGCCCACGGTCGCACCCTTGGGTCGATAGTGCATCCAATCCGGCACATCGGTATTACAATTTTAGAAGCAGCCCGGAACTCATCCGGTCGTCGATTGAGGATATGCAGGAATGGAGCGCCTACCCTGCGACCGAAACCTTCTATCGGCTCCTTGAATGGCTCAATGGCCCCGAGTCGGTCTTTGAGTCCAATGACTGTGCCTTTAGCGGCGCGACAACTACGACCCAGTCCTCCAAGCGCCTGCAATGTTCCGGTCGCCTGATGATGCTCTACCGGGACCTGGCATTGAATACCTCGCCGGAGCAGATAGATTGGTTGACCAACGCCGCTGCGCATGCCTTGAATCAAACCGATCCCGCATTCGAAGGAGGCGCCATCGGCGCCACGATTATGTCGGTCAGATTTACGACCCTGCCGGGGCCGCCGGAACGGCAGCAGGGTCAGCAACTGATGTTATCGTTCTGGGCTTGGGGAGAACAGGAGCCTGAGGTGATGACGAACCTTGATCGCACCTTTCACGATGTAACGGTGGCACTTCATGGTCTATCCGATGAAATCCGCCACTCACCGCCAGCCACCACATCGAAGGTTTAGCCCCGCAACCGCACGTCCCACAGCTTCGTATAGACCGAACCGGTCGGTGTCAACGTACTCTGCATCAGCGAGACCGACGGTATCGCGAGTGCGCCCAATGAAAGCGGACGGTCCAACACCCCGCTCTTGGCAAGTGCCACGCTGACATGCCGTTCCCCCATCTTGATCCGTGCCACAGTCAGGTGAGGGCTGAACGGTCTCGGCTCGCGAAGAACACCGAAGCCTTCACAGGACTGTTCAATTGCGCCACGAATCTCAACGATTCGCTTCGCCTCCTCGCCCCTCTCCCAATGCTCTGACGGTCCGACCCACAAGAGCCGCGGATTCTGCGGATTGGGAAACACGCCGATTCGCTCAAGCGGCACAACCACAGCGATCTGACTTCTCATCGCCTCTTCAAGCGCAGCACGAAGCCGGTCGATCATCTGCTCATCCATGTCGCCAAGAAACTTGAGTGTGAGATGGATCGAAGCAGGCTGTGCCCAGGAGATGCGCGTGCTTCCCTGCATCCTCTGCTCAAGGCTACGCTTCAATTCCTGCTGGACCGTGGCAAGTTCGTCCCGTAGCGCTTGGGACAGTTCCACGGCAAGGAAGACCCGAATCATTTCGGCATCTGCTTGAGCAGCCAGCGGCGAAGGAGATTCAATGCGGCTTGCGAGGATCGTTGTTTGATGACAGTCCGGTCTCCGTGAAACCGGAACTCCTGTGCGATGGGCTGGCCGGTTCCATCATCCAGTCCGATATAGACCAACCCAACCGGCTTGGTCGCGGTCCCGCCGCCCGGCCCGGCGATACCGGTCACACTCAGCCCCACCGACACATTGGCGCGCTCGCGAATACCCTTCGCCATGGAGGCGGCAACTTCCGGACTGACCGCGCCATGTTTCACGATCAGATCCGCCGGCACGCCCAGCATCTCCGTCTTTGACCGATTGCTGTAACAGACCGCCCCACGATCCAGATAGGCAGATGAACCGGCCACTTGTGTGAGACGATGGCCGATCAATCCACCGGTGCAAGATTCCGCAATCGCCACCATGAGCCCCCGCTTCACAAGTTCCCGCCCCACGACCTCTTCCATCGTGTCGCGCCCTTCGGCGAAGAGCCAGTCGCTGAGTCGTGCCCGGACATCGTTCGCCAGCCGCTCTAGCAGATCACGATGCTTCTTCGGGACAGATTGGTTCCCCTTCGTGGTCAGCGAGACCAGCACTCCCATCGGCGATGCGAGCACCCCCAAGCCGATAGGCGCTCCTTTCGGAATGAGTCCTTGCAGTGTGGCATCGACGTCCGCCTCTGCC
>JANYAJ010000183.1 GCA_025361385.1 Nitrospira sp. | reverse complement strand
AAGGGAAAGCGCCGATGCAGTTCCTGTTCGACTTCCTGCCGGGCCTGGCTGTCGCCTTCCCGGAGGTCCCATTTATTGACGAGGAGGAAACAGGCTCGTCCTTGCTTGATGATGATCCCGGCAATTTTGGTGTCCTGTTCCGTGACGCCTTCCGTGGCGTCGAGGAGCAAGACTCCGAGGTCGGATCGTCCGATAGCCAGGTGTGATCGGACCACGCTGTAGCCTTCGATTCCCCGGTCGATTTTTCCTCGACGACGAATGCCGGCGGTATCGGTGAAGAGATAATTCCGTCCTTGATGGAGGGCAATGGAGTCGATCGAATCTCTGGTGGTCCCTGGCACATCGCTGACGACCACCCGGTCTTCCCCGAGTACGGCGTTCACCAGCGTGGATTTCCCGACATTCGGCCGCCCCACGACGGCAATGCGGGGCATCGTCGTTTTCTCAGGGTTTTCATCAGGGACCGGGAGGAGCGGATAGAGCGCATCCAGGAGGTCGGACACGCCGATGCCATGCTCTGCGGAGATAGGATAGAGCGTGTCCGTGCCCAATTGATAGAAATCCGCCACGAGTGGTTCGACCTTGGGCGTGTCGATCTTATTAATCACGATAAACAAGGGTTTCGTTGTGCCGCGCAAGAGACGGACGACTGCGAGGTCCGGGGTCGTGAGCCCGGTTCGGCCGTCCATCAGCAGAATCAAAATATCCGCTTCTGCAATGGCGAGCTCCGATTGACGCTTGATGAGGATCAACATGCTTTCCGAGGCGGTCGGGTCCAGGCCCCCTGTATCGACCAGGCGGTACGGCCGGTTCCGATAGGTGCCGTCGGCGTAGTTGCGATCTCGCGTGACACCGGGGACGTCGTCCACAATCGCCGTTCGTTTGCCGAGCATGCGATTAAAGAGCGTCGACTTGCCGACGTTGGGGCGACCGATAATGGCCACAATAGGCGGGTGAGCCGCTGTGGCTTGCCGTACCGGTGCCGTTTCTTCAGCTACGGTCTCTTCGGGGATGTTTTTGGATTTTTTCGTGCGTGGCATAGAAACTTCTATACCGACCGTAACATAAGAATTTTGGCAAACACAACCATCGTCAGGTACACTCCAGTGAAATGACGTCATTTCAATTGAATTGGGACGAGATTGATGACGTGCTGCTCGACATGGACGGCACGTTGCTGGATCGGCATTTCGACAACTTCTTTTTCGAAGAGGAGCTGCCGCGTCGCTATGCCGTTCTGCACGGACTCTCGTTCGAGAAGGCGCGAGGCCGGCTCATGGCCATGTATCGATCGGTCGAAGGGGAGCTGGCTTGGACCGATCTCCACTACTGGACCGGGCGGGTGGGCATCGATGTGGTGGCGATGCATCGGGAGTTAAGCCACATGATCGGCTATCTGCATGGGGCAGAAGCGTTTCTTGGCGAACTCAAGCAGCGCGGGAAGCGGATCACGATTATCACCAATGCCCATCGTGCCAGCGTGGATGTCAAAACTGCTAAGACGGGGTTGGATCGTCGAGTGGATCGGATTGTCGACGCGTTTGAGGTGGGCTATCTCAAGATGAGATCGGAATATTGGCCGACCTGCCAGCGTCTTGTGGGCTTCGACCCGAAGCGGTCGCTCTACGTCGATGATGATGAGGGCTGTCTTGTCGCGGCTGAGGAGTACGGCCTCGGGCAGATTATTCATAGTTCCAAGTCGAGTTCGCAATTGCCGGCGGTGTCCTCGACGAAGTTCAGCTCAATCGAATGCCTCTTGTCCCTCACCAACGGTGGGATTGCGAGTTCATGATTTTAAGTGTGAATTCAGTCTCCCCTGAAAGCCCGTCCTCGATACATCGCTCCGCCTAGTCGGGGAACGGTCTGCATCACGAACCGATCCAGTTCAGTGGTTGAGAATCCTGCCTGTTGAACGAGCTGATCGATCCGTCTATTCAAATGACACCCGCACCCGATGATATTCTGGATAGGATTGAGTCGGTCCTGCCACTTCGCAATCTTGTCATCCTCGCTTCGCCCATGTTCAAGAAAGAGGAATTGGCCAGATGGTTTGAGCACCCGGCGCACTTCCTGGAGTGCTCGGACCGGATCGGGAATGGTGCAAAGGGTCCAGGTGCTGACGGCATAATCGAATGTCCGGTCGTCGAACGGGAGTATTTCCGCACTGATGCGTGTGATGTCGATCGGGTACAACGCATTCTTGCCACGCTGTGCGAGGCGTTTGGGCAATAAGATGGCCGGCTCCACCGCATGGAGCCACGTGACCTGTCGGGAATAGTAGGGCAGATTGAGTCCCGTCCCGAGCCCAATTTCCAACACTGTGCCAGAGGCCTGGGAGACCAGCTCACTCCGAAGTCGCTGAAACTCCTCTCCGCTCATGGCCCAATCCATCAGGCGAGGGAAAATATGTTTGGCGTAGAGCCCCATAGTTCTTTCGTAGGGCGTCTCGTCCTCCCATCGTGGAATGGGCAGCAGAGCCGCCAGCCGCTATTGTAGTACAGAACGATTGATCTGTGAGTATGGTCGTCACGGTATAGATGGAGTTTCTCAGAGTGGAGAATTTGATGGGATATAGAGAGAGGAAGCGAGCCCCCCAACTACTGATGTTTCGACTAGTCGGCGCTTGCGCAATCTGGGGGGCCTGGCTCCTTTCTGCCCATGCGGAAACCTATATCGCAGGGCAAGTGGGTTATACCGTGGCGCAGGATACGACCCGCGGCAGAGTGACGGATCCGTCACTCATCGGGCTGCCAGCCGGCACCAGTGCGGGTAACTTGAACTTGAACAACTCTCCCATGTATGGGATGAAACTTGGTCACTATTTCGACTCGACGCCGTGGTTGGGTGTGGAGTTGGAAAGTTTCATGACCACTCCCAATACCCCGCAACAGCGTGTCACGCTTCAAGCGCCGGGTGTTGGGACGGTCCTATTGGATGAAACCGGGGCGACGAATCGTCTCATCGTCGTCGCCCCGAATGTGATGGCTCGATATCAGGCCGGAGCGTTCGAGCCCTATATGGGGATTGGCCCGGGAGTCTTCTTCTTGCACCAGCGGCAGGAATCGCCGGCGCCTGGATCAACGGCGTATTCGCAGTACAGCACCCGCGTAGGATTAAACACACAGGTCGGCCTCCGGTATCGCCTGACAGACCATGTGTCGTTGTTTGGGGAATGGAAGTATAACTATGTCCGTTTTAGTCTGTCCGGTCAGCCCGATGGCCCCTACGCGGGGGTCAGCGCGGTCGCGAACCTGCATCACTTCGTATTCGGTATTGGCTATCACTTCTAGCGTCCCTCTCGCTGAATTCAGAAGCCGGTCTTCGCAGGAAGACCGGCTTCTGTCGTGCACGCTTCTCCCTCCGCCGATTCTTGTTGCTCCCGCAGGTCTATGTTAGAGTCCTTCCTCTTTTTCTATACAGTTGCGGATTATCACAGTATGAGCAAGACCTACGATCATCAGTCCCTTGAAGTGAAGTGGCAGGCCTATTGGGAGGAGCACCGGACCTTCCGCGTGGCTGACGACCGGACCAAGCCGAAATTTTACTGCCTCGACATGTTCCCCTACCCCTCCGGATCGGGCCTCCATGTCGGCCACCTCGAAGGTTATACCGCGACGGATATTGTGTCCCGCTACAAGCGGATGCGGGGCTTCAATGTGCTGCATCCAATGGGGTGGGATGCATTCGGGCTTCCTGCGGAACAGTACGCGGTGAAGACCGGTATTCACCCGGTCGTCACGACAGCCCAGAATATCGCCACGTTTAAACGCCAGATGAAACGCGTCGGTCTCTCCTACGACTGGGAACGCGAGCTCAGCACGATCGATCCTGAGTATTATCGCTGGACCCAGTGGATCTTCCTGAAGCTGTTCGAGCGAGGGCTGGCCTACGTGGCGGAAGTGCCGGTGAACTGGTGTCCCGCGCTGGGGACGGTGCTCGCCAATGAAGAAATCATCGATGGGAAGAGTGAAGTCGGCGGGTTCGATGTGGTGCGCAAGCCGATGCGCCAGTGGGTGTTGAAGATCACGGCCTATGCCGATCGACTCCTCGAAGATTTGAAGCTGGTCGAATGGCCGGCCAGCACCTTGGAGATGCAGAAGAATTGGATCGGCCGATCGATCGGCGCGGAAGTCGAGTTTGATGTGGCCAGCGGCGTTCCCGGCACGGTTCGGATTTTTACGACGCGGCCGGATACCCTGTTCGGCGCGACCTATATGGTGCTGGCCCCGGAGCATCCATTAGTGGAGGTTGTCACGACCGCCAACCACCGCATATCGGTCACCGCCTACCGCGAGGCGGCGTCCAGAAAAAGCGAT
>JANYAJ010000167.1 GCA_025361385.1 Nitrospira sp. | reverse complement strand
CGCGACCGCAAGCCTGGCGAATGGATTTTTCATCCGGCTGGCCCACCTCGATCCAGAGGTCGATGGCGCCCGTCAAATCCTTGAGCCAGAGTGCTGGCTCCTCTTCGGTGCTCACCCCCCGGCCAAACGACAAGGCTTCATGCCCATGGAGGGCAAAGGCCAGCAGACGTATCATCATGCGTTCGTCGGTTTCGGATGGATGACGCGCGAGGGTCAGCGAATGGTCCTCATAGTACTGGCGGTCCATGTCGGAGATCTGCAGCGTTGCCTTGTAGATGGTCGCGTTTGAGGCCATGGAATGGTGGATCCTCTGTGTGTTGAATGATGTAAGTAGCGGGAGTAGGCAACCGTCGTTCACATATCTTTATATGCGATGTACCATCCTTCGACCCGCTCTCGTGCCCAGGGCGTTTTTCGGAGAAAGGTGAGGCTAGATTTCACGCTAGGGTCGTGGAGGAAGCAGCGGATCGGGACGCGTTTTCCCATCTCGGCCCAGCCATACTTCTCGACCAATTCTGTAATGATGGTTTCAAGCGTGATCCCGTGCAAGGGATCGCGAGGGTGAATAATAGGGGGTGGCTGGTTCATGGGAGAAGTCTAGACGTTGAAGCGGAAGTGCATGACGTCGCCGTTCTGAACCACGTATTCCTTGCCTTCCAACCGCATCTTCCCTTTTTCCTTCGCACCCGCTTCGCCCTTGCAGGCGATGAAGTCGTCGTAGCCGATTACTTCCGCGCGGATGAAGCCTTTCTCGAAATCGCCGTGGATGACGCCGGCGGCTTGTGGGGCCGTATCGCCGATATGAATGGTCCAGGCACGGACTTCTTTCACGCCGGCGGTAAAGTAGGTTTGCAGACCCAATAATTGGTAGGCGGCGCGAATCAGACGGTTCAGTCCCGGCTCGGCCATGCCGGCATCGGTCAGGAATTCCATCTTCTCTTCGTCCGACAGCCCGGAGATTTCCGACTCCAGCGCTGCACAAATCGCAACGACCGGCGCCCCTTCGCGTACGGCGAATTCTTCCATACGGGTGAGGAGGGGATTATTGGCGAATCCTTTTTCTGCCACGTTGGCCACGTACATGACGGGCTTGATGGTGAGGAGGCAGAGAGGTTTCAGTAAGGCCATCTGAGCCGCATCCAGTTTCATCGTGCGGGCCGGCTTGCCCTGGTTCAAGCAGATCGCGACTTGTTCCAGGATTTCACCCAGCTTCACCGCATCTTTATTGCCGGCGCGTATGAGCTTGAGGTTGCGCTCCTGGGATTTCTCTACGGTGGTGAGGTCTGCCAGTGCCAACTCCGTAATGATGGTCGCAATGTCGGAAATCGGATCGACCTTGCCGGCCACGTGCACCACGTTATCGTCCTCGAAACAGCGCACGACATTTACGATCCCGTCGGTTTCACGAATGTTGGCGAGGAACTGATTGCCCAAGCCTTCACCCTTCGAGGCTCCGGCGACCAAACCTGCGATGTCGACAAACTCGGTGGTGGCATATTGCATTCTCTGGGGTGTGACGATGTCGGCGAGCGCTTGCATCCGCGCATCCGGCACTTCCACAATGCCGACGTTCGGCTCGATGGTGCAGAAGGGATAGTTCTCTGCTGCGATCCCCGACTTGGTCAGGGCATTGAATAGGGTCGACTTGCCCACATTGGGTAGTCCGACGATTCCGCATTTCACACTCATGATAATTCCTTCACGTTAAGGGCGATGCTGCTCGAGTCGTACCGTTTCCAACGAGCCTGTGAGGCTAGGGGGGAAGGAAAAGCGGATCGCGTATTCTACTGTTTCAGGGGCGGTCTGGTCCAGCCCTCCATGCCAGTATGACGAGATGAGTTGATGTTTGATGGCGTAGGGAAAGAGCGGGAGGCGTCGTTCGTGAAGCGTGAAAGGCCTATCGTGGGAGGGTGGAACGAAAAGCACATGACGTTTAGCAGGGGCAACGACAGTCCGGTTCGCCTCCTAGGGGCCTGCTATCGGCCAGAGGCCATGTGCTACAGGGGCTTTTCTTCGGACGAGAAATGCACGACGAATTAAGGGGCAGGCTCCTTAGGCCGCGACTGATGTATTCGCACGCATTGAGCGGTGCACACCGCTCTTGAGCACAATTTCGCAAATGTGGTCGAGACGCTCGATATGTTCGTAGGCGGCCCAGGGATCGGTCGCCACCGCACAGACGCCATGATTGGCTTGCCCCACGATATCGAACGCCAGCGCCCCGTCCTTCCCGATGTCGAAACATTCAGCCGTCACGTCTGCCAATTCACGCGACAGGGCCGGCAACGCCGGCACCGTTGGCCCTACTCTGGTGTAACGCGAGATTTCAGGGAACTCGGCGCTGATCGCCTGCAGGTCGCAGCCGGCATAGATGGCAGCCACGATGTGCGTGGCGTGAACATGCACAACGGTTCGAGTCTTCTTCGTATCGCGTTGTAAGTTCCAGTGCATCCAGAGTTCACCGGATGGTTGCTGCCCTTCTTGGACTTTGGGAATCAGTATGCCCGTCAGCGGATCGGGCACGATTGCAATCCGCACGACATGCTCCGGATGCACAATGGTCTTCCGCCACCCCGAGGGGGTGATGTAGAGATACTTCCCCTCACGCTTCCGCATACTAATATTTCCGTCTCTCGTCGTAATCCAGCCCCGCTCATACACGCGCCGCATGACGTCGCCGATTGCTGTCAGCATGGTTGCTCCATAGGTAGGTGTCTCTATAAGAGGGTATCGGTATTTCTCTCTCTGTTCTTGAGGCGAATGTTCCTTCTTAATCTTCAACGAAAAGCGTTTCCTGCGTGAGCGCCCCCTCCAAAGGTAGGATATCGCTCACCCTCTGTGTCTCGGTACAATCCGCGATCACGGAGGCTCTGATGGCGCCACCTCATTATTCCCGGACCTATCATCGGTTTCCGCTATTTTGTCCGGTCATCTTCGGCGGGGCACCATTTGTCGGCGAAGGCGTCTTAACCAACCTGTCGCTAATGGGATGTTCGGTCATGTCCGATCGAGAGGTCCTCTGCGGCAGCGATGTCCGCGTGAGCGTCCTGCTCCCCAATCATCCCCAGGCCTTATCTGTTGAACTTGGCAAGATTAAGTGGGTCAAGGGGCATGAGTTCGGGGTGGAGTTCCTTCGCCTGCCCCTGGAGGCACGGCAACGGCTGAACAGCACACTGCGCGTTGAACTCATCCAATTTTTGAAGACCCGTTCTGGGAAAAGCGAGTTTCAGGAACTCCTCCATCCGAACAGCTAGCCAGTATATTCAGGTCGCTTGTGCCGGGTCGTTCATATCTCGTCTGAATACCAGAACATAGGGCGCATGGCCGATGATGTGTGAGGGGATCAGCCCAGGATTGTCTTTGTCTCTGCGATAGGCTATGAGTGAGCGGTCCCTGTTTTCATCATTAGCCATGCGTTCTTTTCCTCAATGAGACTAGGCGTCATCATCCATGTTTCACGGGTATTTGGAATAGGATGCAATATTGATGATCGATCCTACTCCTGACAGTGAGATCCCCCTGTCTTTCGACAACCAGCGAGCGGTGGTGTCGCCCTGGGGTGCTTCATTGCGGCAGTACTTCCTGGTGGAAGCCGATGGTGCCGAGACCGACATTCTCTGGGGCTATGCAGGCGGTGGGAGCAAGAAGGGCGGCCAAGGGGATGTGTTAATCCCATTTCCCGGTCGCGTCGCAGAGGGCCGCTACTCCTTCGACGGACAGGCTCTGCAACTCGATAGGAACGATAAAGAAGGGCCGAATGCGATCCATGGGTTTGTCCGGACCTTGCCCTGGACGATACGTCAGACCGATTCGCATTGTGCCTCGTTTGAGGTTCGCCTGGATGCGGAGTCCTATGGCCCTCGAGGCTATCCCTTTTCACTTGCCACTCGCATCACGTACAGCCTCGATTGTGAGGGTTTGTCTTGTACATTTGCCGTGCAGAACGTCGGGCATCAAGCGGCGCCGGTCGGGGTGGGATTTCACCCCTATTTTACGGTAGGCACGTCGCGTATCGATGAGGCCGAAGTGAAGATTCCCGGTGCGGGGTATCTGGAATTTAATAAACAGCTCGCACCGACCGGCACCATCGTTTCTGCGGCGGGAACTGAATGGGATTTTCGGGACTATCGCCCGATCGGTAATCGCCGGTTCAATCACTGTTATGTCCACCTCGAACGCGATGCGGCGGGAATGGCCACGGTCTCCCTCCGCCATAACGGGAGCGGTCGGGCCATCGACATCGTGATGGATCGCTCGTTTTCTGCTGTCGTGGTCTACACCGGCGATGCCATTGCCGAGGCTCCGCGGCATGCTTGTGCCATCGAGCCGATGACGTGCGCCACGGATGCCTTGAATCATCCCGAATGGGGCTTGAAGCGTCTGATTCCGCAAGAGACCTTCTCTGGCCATTACAGGATTAGGCATCGGCGTCATTCTGCAGGTTTGTGATAGGATGCGCGATGCCGGTCTCATCTCTCCCCCCTTTTTTTCTTTTCCAAACTGGGGTAGTCTCCTGAATCCGTGTAACGATCGAGGAAGAATTCTATGAAGACCACACAAATTCGCATCGGTGTTACTGTGCTTTTTGTGGGCTCCGTGCTCATGTTCGTCGGCTGTGCTGCTCCTTCAACCACCGCGCCGTCTGGCAGTCATGGCAAGCAGTTCACGACCATGTGGGAGGAGATTTACGGACGGCTCAAACCGGAAATCGACAGCGGCAATATTTCCGTCGAACGTGGTGAAGTGACCCTGGCGAATCCTTCTGTCACGAATGACCAGGCGAGCACCAACTCCGATGGCGCGGGGTTGTCTTCGTCTGCCGCAGCCGTTGGTGCGCCTGTACCAGGAGCGGCAGCGCGTGAGTTTATCCGTATTCGATTGACCGATCGTGTGCTCTTCGACTCGGGCGATGATCAGATCAAAGCTGACGGGGTGAATGTGCTGAGCAGGCTTGGCCGTATTTTAGCAGGAGAAAAGGGGCTCGAAATCGTCATCCAGGGCTATACGGATAATGCGTCTATCCGCGAGCGTCTCCGCTCAAAGTTTGCTGACAACATGGCTCTTTCTCAGGCCAGGGCGGCGAACGCCGCGCAGATACTCCGGAGCAACGGTGTGGCCAATGAGGGCCTGCGGTTGGAGTGGTTTGGCGAGAGCCGTCCAATCAGTAGTAATGACTCTGAGGAAGGGCGACGGCGAAACCGGCGTGTCGAAATCATGATTACCCCGAAGTAACGGTATGGGGCAGAGACCTGTGCCGCAGCGTTTTGCCGGGGTCTGTTTTCTTGGTGCCTCTGTGATGGTGGGACTCTCCTTCTCCTCCCTCGTTGATGCGCAGGACAAGAGGCGTCTCGTCTCTCAACCACTCGCTCCGCTGAATAACCAGACGCCACAGGACACGGCGTTGTCGTGGCTTCGCAAGGGGCAGGCGTTGAGGGCTAGCGGTGATCTCCGCGCTGGGATCGAGGCGTTTCGCCGGGCCATCGTGCTTCAGCCCCGTCATGCCGAGGCCCATTACCTCTTGGGGGTGGCTCTCGAAGAGGCGTACGATGTGGATGGGGCATTCGCAGAATTCGAAACGGTCGTCGAACTCGACCCGAACCATCTCAACGGTCAATTTCGGTTGGGTGTCCTGTACGGTCAACGCGGCAAGCATGACGGCGCCATTCGTGCGTTCAGTGCCGTGTTACGATCCAATCCTGAACATCTGCTCGCCCGGTTCAATATCGCATTAGCGTTCCGCAAGACCGGTGATGACCTGTGGGCCAAGCGGCACCTGGAACTCGTCGTGAAACAGAACCCTCGCCATAGCGGAGCGCACACGAGTCTGGGGAATATTTATTACGCGGGTGGAGACATCGCTCAGGCCATTACGGAGTATCGCATCGCACTGGCCAGCGAACCCGGCTATGTACGGGCCCGCCGAAACCTTGCGATGGCGCTCAAACAACAAGGCGACCTGCCTGGAGCGATTGCCGAGTATCGAGCCGCGATTGGTTTGCAGGCCGCGGACCCGGCGTTGCATATCGAGTATGCCGATACCCTCTTGGCTGGTGGAGAGACCACCGCTGCCGCGACCGCCTACCAGCAGGCTCTTGTCCTCTTGCCCCAGACCCGCGATCAGTCAGATCTCCGCAACCGGATCACGCTCCAAATACAGCAACTGATACCGTAACGCGGTGATGTGGGGCTCCTGCGTGCGGGACCTAGGGTTTCTGCCGGAGTATCCGTGCGGCCGCGGGTCTTACAATGGCGGGGCCGCGGCAACAATACGGAACCGCACTTCATCCACCAGGGTATCGGCGGTCGTCCGTTCTCCCGTGAATAATCCACAGTGGTAGAGGCCCGCGGTCCATCCTGTTGTTGGCGGGGGCAACATGAAATAGCCGGATTGGTCGTTCATGGTTGTCATGACACGGTCTTGTGCGATGGCCTGTTGGGCTTCCGTCATCTCGGATGTTTCCGCCACACAGCGTGCGGTGAGAGGCACGGCATCGAATGAAGCCGAGACCAGCCTAAACACCAAGTAGATGTCTTGTTGTGTGGGGGGAAAGCTATCGCCAGGGCTCAGAGGAATAAACTCATGGGCCCCGGTGGGAAAATCGTCCCGCACGATTGTGCTCGCCGGGATGACGAAGCGAAACCAACTGAAGTCGGCATCTCTCCCCATGAGCGACGCTCCGGTGTCCAGCGGTTGTTGCGGTTGAAATCGCGCGGCGGCTCTCGCGTAGAGTTCTTCCTCCGGAGAGACGGTGGAAGGTGCAGGTTCTACGGAGACGGCGCGGTCTGCAGCCTCGTGATCCGCCAGCTTGGCCAATTCCGGAACATGGGGGCGCACCTTCTCGAGCCACCGAGAAATTTTTCTCTTATCGAGTACACGGGTGTCCGCTGGGAGCAGTATGTTCTTGTTGGCCTGTTCAAATTCGGCGGCGGCGTCGTAGAGAGTCTGAAAATGGACGAACGCGTCGTCCCATTGCTCCAGCTCGACGAGACATTGGCCCATTCGAAAGACTGTATCCACATAGTCTTCTTCGCTGGGATCGAGGTTGGAGACCTTTCCAAACACCGTGAGCGCATCTTTGCACCGGCCAAGCTGCATCAGGGTCAGGCCGAGTTGATGATTGGCCAAGGGATCGTTGGGATTTAGGGCGAGCAGCCTTCGGTAGATCGGCTCGGCTTCCTGAAATTGGCCTGTCGAGAAGAGTCTCCAGGCCTCTGCCCGGATAGAAGCCCATTCCTTGCGCTGGGCGCCGGTCATGTCCTTGGTGAGCACCGGATCGAAACGGCGGCCTCGATCAATGGAGGTGCCATGGATTTGTGAGAGCAGATTTCTGGCCGGGAGCTCCAGCGGAAAACCGGGGGGAACCTTGTGCAGCACATACTGCACGTCCGCCTCTGCGCCGTCATAGTCCAATACGTCAAACCGCGCGCGGGCCAACGTCAATCGCCAGCCGAGCATATCGGGAACGAGTGCCACGGCTTTCTTATACGATTCGAGCGATTCCTCCAGGCGATCCAGCTTCCGGAGCTCTTGTGCCAGTCGCAAATGGATCAAAGGATTCTGCGCATCGACTTCTGCAATGCGTGTCAATTCGGCGATGGAGTCCTCACTCTGCCCGGACCGCGTTAAGACGCTCCACTTGGCCCATCGGACATCCAATGCGGTCGGTGCTTTGGCGAGGACGGCCTCATAGGCCTCTACCGCTTCCTGTGGGCCTCGCGATGTGGCCAGGATATCACCGCGTAACTTTCGGAGCGTGAGCGCGGCAGGATGTTCTTGAATGCCCTGGTCGAGGATCTCGAGCGCCGCACTCGTCGTGCCGCCTTCCCACACCGTTCTCGCATGTTCGGCTATGTGCTTCTCCGACGGTGCCGGAGAATCCTCCGCGAACAAAAGTGAGCCCGTCGTTAATGTCAGCGCCAGCGGCACGGCGAGGAGCGTTGAGACGGAGTGAGACCATGGCCGGATATCAGTCTTGTGCATCTGGGATGGCAACGATCTATATCATGAATGTGGCACGTACTCTTAGCTGACAGGTACTATACCAAGAAAAAATATGATGGTAAAAGCGACTCTACATGGACGTCCGTCTCTTGCCGCTCGGTGATCCGGTATCGTGACGATCTCTGTGTCCGTGCTACAATCCGGCCGCATGTTTCACGTCATTCTCTATCAACCGGAAATTCCTCCGAACACCGGCAACATCATTCGGCTCTGCGCCAATACGGGCGCAAGATTGCATTTGGTGAAACCTCTTGGGTTTACGCTGGAGGACAAGCAATTATTGCGAGCGGGCCTGGACTATCACGAATTTGCCACGATTACGGTTCATGAAAGCTGGGCGGACTGTGTCGAGCAATTGAAGACATGCCGCTTGTTTGCTGTCTCGACCAAGGGCACTCAACAGTATGATCTGGTTACCTATGGCGCTGGCGATGCCTTTGTCTTTGGTCCGGAAAGCCGCGGATTGCCGGCTGAGATTCTGGCGTCCGTTGCCGCACAACATTGTATCCGCGTGCCCATGGTTCCAGGGAACCGGAGCCTCAATCTTTCCAACGCCGTGGCTGTGGTTCTCTACGAAGCCTGGCGGCAGGTCGGATTTGGAGCGATGGGAGAAGTAAAGAGTTGATCGCAGATGGCGTAGGGCCTGTCGCGAATGGCTAAGAGTTAAAACGGGAACTTCTGGAACTGACGACCGCTATTTCATTCCGACTGGTGCTGCTCTTTCCGGGCTATCGCCATCCGTTCCTATAGTTCCTCTTCTTTCAGGCACCGCCCGAATCCCTGCTGCTCGGCAAAATAATAGGCATAGTGTGTGGCCGCAAGATTGGCGATACGCTCTTCGGCTTCGTCGCGTGTGTCCGCGTAGATGACCTGGATGCCATATCTGGCGGTGAGGGCGTCCAGGAAATCCATCAATCCGATCTTGTGATATTGGTTGAGCCGTCCTCCGGCTTTGCGATGCTGGAGTATGCCTTCGATGACGAGGAAGCGAGCGGGGAAGGCGAGGACCTGTTCGAGCTCACGGAGAAACGGCGTGCGGTTGTGCGAAGGGTTTGAAAAGACCGTATAGAGCTCTTCGACGCCGATGCGTTTGATGCAGAGGAGTTCG
>JANYAJ010000154.1 GCA_025361385.1 Nitrospira sp. | reverse complement strand
TCTCTTGAGCATCCGATCGTTGATGTGCTGCAGTGGCATGTCGATATACTTGGTGATCTTTTCTTCCCCAGCGTAGAGATCCAACAACTCGTCCGATACCTGCTGCGGGTAGAGATAGAAGGGCCTGATCCAATGTAAGTCTTTCACCTTCACCAGCTCGCGGAGCAGCGTGGTGAGGCCTTGTCGTAGACCAAGATCGACGCCGTAATTCACGGTGTCCTGGGAAATGAGGTTGATTTCCTTCACGCCTTCCGCTGCGAGGCGAGTAGCTTCGGCGACGATCGATTCTACGGGACGGCTTCGCTGCTTGCCTCGCATCAAGGGAATCGCGCAGAACGCACAATTCCTGTTACAGCCTTCGGCGATTTTCACATAGGCACTATGAGGCTTCCCGAGACGGAGCCGTGGCGCATCTGCGTCATAGAGATAGGGAAGCTCGCTGATCCAGAGCCGTTGCTGCCGCTTTTTCGGCGCTAAGAGATCCCGGCAAATTTCGGCGATCTTCCCGAACTCACCGGTTCCTACCACTCCATCGAGTTCCGGCAATTGTTTGAGGAGATCTCTCTGATATCGCTGCGCCAGACAGCCGGCGGCAATCAACACGCGACAGGATCCATTGTCTTTGAGTTTGCCGTGCGCAATGATCGTATCGATCGACTCCTGCTTGGCTTCTTCGATGAAGCCACACGTATTAATGATGACCACTTCGGCTTTCTTCGGATCGGCGGTCAGGGCAAACCCGTCTGCCACCAGTGTGCCTAACATGACTTCGGAATCGACCTGGTTTTTCGAACAACCCAGGTTGACGAAGCCGATGGTGGTTTTCTTTTTGCTCGGGCGCGAGGGCGTGATCAATCGTGTAGCCATGAGGGCTAGTCTACGGGACGCTTGAAAAGCCTGTCAATCAACCGCCTCTTGCAGGTCAGGGGAGGATTCCCCTACAGTAGGCCTATGATCCGCACGTTTCAGGGCATCAAACCCACTGTCCCGGCCTCCTGTTATATCGAAGAGACCGGCATTGTCATCGGGGATGTCGTATTGGGCGAACAGTGCAGCGTCTGGTTCCATGCCGTGATTCGCGGGGATGTGCATTATATCCGGATCGGTGACCGGACCAACGTGCAGGATCTCTGCATGTTGCACGTCTCCCACAATACCCATCCGCTCATCATCGGTAATGAGGTGACCATCGGCCATGGCGTGATCCTCCACGGTTGCACGATTCATGATCGCGTGTTGATCGGCATGGGCGCCATCATTATGGACGGAGCCGTGATTGGAGAAGATTGCGTCGTGGGAGCGGGGGCGTTGATCACAGAACAGACTATTGTTCCAGCCAACAGCCTGATCCTTGGCTCGCCCGCGAAGGTCAAACGGTCGGTCACAGCGGGAGAACTCGCGTGGATCAAGGCGTCGGCCGAGAACTACGTGAAATATGCAAGCCAGTATTTAGACAATACGTCAAAAGCTAAACCAGGCTTCAGAATTTAGCAGGCTGCTAGTCTTTCTTGCCGATTTGAATGAAGCAGATCGGATCTCCTACCAGCGCAGTCGGATAGTAGCGCTTCCCAACTGTATAGGGAATTCGGTGCTTGTGGCACCATTCGGCAATCCAGACCACTTCTTCTGTGGTCGTCGTGACCAAGCCAGGGAGTGCGAGCTTGCCCATACAGAGGGCAACCAAGGTCCGTACGATGCGGCGCTCTTTTTCAAACTTCACAGAGTCGAGGGTGAGCGCATCGCCTCGTCCATAGGAGAGAGGCGACAGATTGGGGAATCGCTCAGGGTCGTTCAAGACGCTGACCATCCAGAGATGATCGAATCGGCCCCTCGCTTTCGCTGCATCGACCGCACGGAATGCCAGGGGAATCGAGTGGCAGGCAGGGTTGAGGGCCGAGACCTCGGCTCTCCGGAGATTGTAGGGTTCTACGGTTCGATCCAGCTCCAGCACTTCCATCATCAACGCAGGAAGTTCCGCCACTCCAGCTCCGACATAGAGGCTCCGGCCACCCCGTCTCAGTTTTCGCCTCAAGACCACGGCGGCGCGACTGCCGAGACGCTCACAGGGCCCCCGCTTCGCCAGCCAAAACTCATCTCCGCCTTCATAGCAATAGACCGGTCCCAGTACGCCATAGTCGAGGCGATGATAGACCTCGGTCACGAGACGACGAGTCGCGGGAGCCAGTTTGGTCCGGCTGGTCTTCATGGTCGTGCTCCGGCGATTTGAATGACAGTGGCGGTTACGGTCGCTGCCACGCTAGAGAGAAATTTAAGATTTAATGTGTCCATGGTATCGGTCTCACGATGGTAATGCGGATTTCTAAAATTTGCCGTATCGGTCAACATCACAGCCGGATAGCCGGCATCCCAGAACGAGGCATGGTCGCTGCGCCGGGTATGCGGCATGGCCTCCCCTCGACC
>JANYAJ010000100.1 GCA_025361385.1 Nitrospira sp. | reverse complement strand
GGACTTCCGCGCGTATATGACATCGCGCTCGAAACGATCTCGCACGGCGATGGGCGAGTCGATCCGGGAAGCCTCAGCAGCTTCGTTGCCGCCTACCAGACGATCACCGGCCTCACGTTAGGAGAATTATGGGCCATCCCGATCATGCTTCGTCTGGCGCTGATCGAGAATCTTCGGCGCGCGGCAACGCGAATCGCCGCGCACAGGATCGACCGCAATCGCGCCGACTACTGGGCGGATCAGATGATGGAGACCGCCGAAAATGATCCCAAAAATCTGATTCTGGTGACGGCGGACATGGCGCGGTCGAGCCCGCCAATGGCGAGTGCGTTTGTGGCGGAGTTCGCGCGCCGGTTGCAGGGACAGAGCCCCGCATTGGCATTGCCCCTCACCTGGATCGAGCAGCAGCTCTCCGAGTCCGGCCTGACGATTGAACAGTCGGTGCAATCGGAAAACCAACAGCAGGCCGTCGATCAGGTCTCCATCAGCAACAGCATCGGCAGTCTCCGGTTTCTGGGTGCGATGGACTGGCGCACGTTCGTTGAGACGATGAGCGTGGTCGAGCAGACGCTGCGTGAGGATCCCGCAGCCGCCTACGGCAAGATGGATTTCGCGACCCGCGATCGTTACCGCCATGTGGTCGAGAAAATGGCGAGGAGCAGCCGGTTTTCCGAAAGTGAAGTGGCGCGCCAGGCGATCCTTCTCGCGCAGCAGAGCGCGAGTGGGCAGGGCGGTGACAGCCGAGGAACCCATGTTGGGTTCTACCTGATCGATAAGGGGGTGCCACAGCTCGAACGAATGGCAGAGGTGCGCCGCTCCACATCCGACGCGCTTCAGCAAGCGAGCAGCCGGTTTCCGTTGCTCCTGTATGTGGGCACGATCGCGTTGATGACGGGGGGCTTCACCGGCGGCTTGCTGGCGCAGGTGTATATCGAGGGTATGGAGGGTTGGTTACTCGCGCTGGTCGGCCTCCTGTCCCTGCTCGGTACCAGTCAATTGGCGGTGGCGTTGGTGAACTGGCTTACAACAAGGCTGGTGACACCACATGCGCTGCCGCGACTGGACCTTTCCAGCGGCATCCCCCCGGAGTTGCGCACGCTGGTCGTGGTTCCGACGATGCTGAGCAGCATTGAACATATCGATGAGCTGACCGAAGCGCTCGAAGTCCGGTTTCTGGCCAATCGAGACGAATGCCTATATTTCGGTCTGTTGACCGATTTTCGAGACGCGCATGAGGAAACACTTCCGGAAGATGAGGCCCTGTTGCGGCTGGCCCAGAAGAGGGTCGAAGCGCTGAATGAAAAGTACAGAGAGGTGATGCGCGGTGCGTTCTTTCTGTTTCATCGCCCCCGCCGGTGGAATCCTGGGGAACGGATCTGGATGGGATATGAGCGGAAACGAGGCAAGCTTGCCGACTTGAACCAGCTGCTTCGCGGTGGCTCACGGGATCGCTTCTCACTGATCGTCGGTGAGACGGCCGTGCTGTCGAACGTGCAATACGTGATCACCCTCGACACGGATACACAACTGCCACGCGATGCGGCGAGACAGTTCGTGGGCGCGATGGCGCATCCGCTGAATCGTGCGCGATACGACGACGCCAAACAGCGGGTCTGCGAAGGATATGGCATCCTGCAGCCACGGGTCGCCGTGAGCCTCCCGGGCACGAGCCGATCGCACTATGCGCGGCTCAACGGGAGTGAGCCCGGTATCGATCCCTATACGCGCGCCGTCTCCGATGTCTACCAGGACCTGTTCGGTGAAGGCTCGTTCATCGGCAAGGGGATCTATGAGGTGGACGCGTTCGAACGCGCTCTCGCGGGCCGCTGTCCCGAGAACCGGATCCTCAGCCACGATCTGCTGGAAGGATGCTACGCGCGGGCGGGGCTGTTGAGCGATGTGCACTTATACGAGGAGAATCCCTCTTGCTACAGCGTGGATATGAGCCGGCGGCACCGCTGGATCCGCGGGGACTGGCAGCTAGCGGGGTGGCTCCTGCCGCGCGTCCCCGGTCCCGGAGCGCGGCGTCAGAAGAATCCGCTCTCAGGACTGTCCCGATGGAAGCTCTTCGACAACCTCCGGCGAAGTCTCGTCCCGCCGGCATTGACCCTTCTGTTGCTGCTTGGCTGGACGGTCGTATCCTCGTTCTGGCTGTGGACCCTGTCGGTGATCGGCATCGTCCTGATTCCTCCTATACTCGCCGCGATTCTCGATCTCTTTCAGAAGCCGGAGGATGTGTTGCCGGAGCAGCATGCCGCCACTGCGCTCCGCACGGCCGGCCGTCACGTCCTTCAGACGGTCTTGACGATTGCGTTCCTTCCCTACGAGGCGTTCGTCAGTGTGGATGCGATTGTGCGCACGATCTGGCGAATGGCGGTCACGCAGACACGCCTGCTGGAATGGAGTCCGTCCAGCAACCTGGATCGTGATCGCCGCACAGACCTTGTCTCCTACTGTCGGACGATGTGGATCGGACCTGTACTTGCCACGGCCGGGATGGTCTATCTGACGCTGTCGGAGCCGGGCGCGTTAGATGTCGCGATGCCCATTCTGAGTCTCTGGTTCACTTCCCCTGCGATCGCGTGGTTCATCAGCGAACCGATTGTTCTGCGCGACGCGAATTTGACCGCCGACCAGACGATCTTTCTCCGGAAGCTCGCCCGAAAGACCTGGGCCTTCTTCGAGAAGTTCGTCGGAGCGGGTGATCATTGGCTGCCGCCTGACAATTTTCAAGAACATCCCGTGGCCGTCGTCGCGCATCGCACGTCGCCGACGAATATGGGACTCGCGCTGCTCGCGAATTTGTCCGCATACGACTTCGGCTACCTGTCGGCCGGACAACTCATCGAACGCACGTCGAATGCCCTCCATACGATGAAAACGTTGGAGCGGCATCGGGGGCACTTTTACAACTGGTACGACACGCAATCGCTAAAACCGTTGCTGTCGACCTATGTGTCGACGGTGGACAGCGGAAATCTTGCGGGCCATCTGCTGACACTTCGGCCGGGTCTGCTCGCCCTCCCCGATCAGAGAATTCTGGGGCCGCGATTTTTTGACGGGCTTAGCGACACACTCAGGATCCTCGAAGATACGCTCGGGGGAGCCATTCAGGTCCAACTCGAGCGCTTTCAGCAGCATCTGGATGCTGCCTGCGAGACCCGGCCCACGACGCTGACGGCGGCGCGGTTCTGCCTCGACCGGCTGGCGACGACCGCCGAGGAGATACGCTCGAACGTGACGGCGGTCCCCGAGAGCCAGGCGGCCTGGTGGGCGCGCGCACTTGCCCTGCAATGCCACGACGCCCTCGCGGACCTCATGTTTCTCGCTCCATGGGCCTTGCTGTCGGCCTCACAGAACAGGCTCAGTGCATGTGGCGATATTGACGAGATCCCCACGTTGCGAGAATTGGCGCGCCTGGACGAGGCCTGCCTGCTGGCCATCGAACAGCGAATGGGCGTGGAGACGACACCTGAGGAGACCACCTGGGTTGATCCTCTGCGTGTACTCATTGCGAAGGCGAGCCAGCGCGCCAGAGAACGAATCGCGGAGGTCGAAGCACTGGCACGTCAAGCCGGTCACTTCGCGAATGTGGAATACGATTTTCTCTTCGACAAGGGCTGTCATTTGCTCGCGATCGGTTACAACGTCGGCGAGCGCCGGCGGGACTTGAGTTACTACGATCTGCTGGCGTCGGAAGCGAGATTGTGCAGTTTCGTGGCGATTGCCCAGGGACAACTGCCGCAAGAAAGCTGGTTTGCGCTCGGGCGTCTCCTCACGACCGCCGGTGGAGGGCCGGTACTGATCTCGTGGAGCGGGTCGATGTTCGAGTACCTCATGCCGCTGTTGGTGATGCCGACCTACGAGAACACCCTGCTCGACCAAACCTGCAAGGCGGCGGTGGAGCGACAGATCGAGTATGGCCGGCAGCGCGGCGTCCCGTGGGGCATTTCGGAATCCGGCTACAACATGATCGACGTGCATCTCAACTACCAATACCGCGCGTTCGGCGTGCCCGGGCTAGGACTCAAACGCGGGCTGGCCGACGATGTCGTCATTGCACCCTATGCCTCGGCGCTCGCGCTGATGGTGGCGCCCGAGGAGGCATGCCTGAATTTGCAGCGGCTCGCGGCTGAAGGAGTTGAAGGACCATTCGGGATGTATGAAGCGATCGACTATACGCCGTCCCGGCTCCCGCGCGGGCAATCGAGTGTCGTGGTTCGATCGTACATGGCCCATCACGAAGGCATGAGCTTGCTGTCCTTGGCCTACCTGCTTCTGGACCGTCCGATGCAGAAGCGATTCGAGTCGAATCCGTTGTTCCAGGCGACCACGCTGCTGCTGCAAGAGCGGACTCCAAAGGCCACGGCATTGTATGCGCCGACTGTCGAGCTGTCCGATGTCCAAACGGCTGCCAGTGGATGGGAGACGCCGGTGCGCCGATTCAGCAGTCCACAGACGCCGATTCCGGAAGTCCACTTATTATCGAACGGCCGATATCACGTGATGATCACGAGTGCGGGTGGCGGCTATAGTCGTTGGAGGGACCTCGCCGTGACACGCTGGCGAGAAGATAGTACCTGCGACAACTGGGGGACGTTCTGTTACCTCCGCGACGTGACGAGCGGGGAGGTATGGTCCACGGCCTATCAGCCGACCGTCACGCCACCGAAGTCCTACGAAGTCATCTTTTCCGAGGGACGGGCTGAGTTTCGCCGGCGGGACCACGATGTCGAGACGTATACCGAAATCGTAGTGTCTCCGGAAGATGACATCGAATTACGTCGAACCCGCATCACCAACGGTTCAAGGGCCCGCCGAACGATCGAGATCACGAGTTACGCAGAAGTCGTGCTCGCCTCACCTGCGGCAGACGCGCTGCATCCGGCGTTCAGCAATCTCTTTGTGCAGACCGAGATCGTTCGCGAACAGCAAGCGATTCTCTGTACGCGAAGGCCCCGCTCCGTCGACGAACATTCTCCATGGATGTGTCATCTCATGGCCGTGCATGGAGCAGACATCGGCACGATGTCTTACGAGACAGACCGCCTCCAGTTCA
>JANYAJ010000089.1 GCA_025361385.1 Nitrospira sp. | reverse complement strand
GATGGTCACGTTTGGTAGCCGACAGAGTGAATCGTATCTGCGGGTCTATGATAAGCGGATGGAGGCAGAGGGAAAGGGAGAAGTAGTCGAAGGGCCGTGGGTGCGCTGGGAGTTGGAGTTCAAGAAAGACCGGGCACAGCTCTGTGTGGATCTGTTTGCGCACCTGTCGCTCCACGAGTGGCGTGAGTTCACGGTCGGGCTCCTGAAATCCTGTATCTCGTTTCGGGATACAACGGCGGACGCTCCTGCGTGGGAACGGTGTCGGTCGTCGGAACTGCCTTGGTGGAAGGCGCTGACGGAAGGGTTCACGCGATGCCGGTTCCATGTGGCGACGACAGACCGCAAACTGGAAGAGGTGCTGGCTTGGTTCTCACAAGCCATGGGGCCCACGCTCGCGGCTCTCTATTGTGCGGTAGGACCTGAATGGATCACCAACGTGATTCAGGCTGGATCGAGCCGCTGGAAGCCACAGCATTATCAGCTGATGAAGAAGCCGAATCCCAAACGCCCGTATCTATTGAAGGCGACATAAGACGAACGGAATCGGATGAAATGGTCTGTTCATGAGTCGCCGGCGGGGACGCGGGCGCACCAATAATGGGGGGATTGGGGGGGTGTCGTACGACTCCCCCCCTAATTTCAAAAACCGACATGCTTCAGGCTTGTCCATAAAACCTGCAAGAACTCTGGCCCTCAAACCCTCGAAATTCCTAGCTGCCAATCCTAGCCGTGCTGTGTCCATGAATCAGATGTTAGATGAACACTCCTTAGTTACAAAGGTGATTTTAGGTCTCTCGGCTGAATGTTCGCGCAGGGCTTGTCGTGCGGTCTGCCACATATATTTTCGAAAACGAGCAATAGTGACCAGATTGCTCTCCGTCTTCTAGCCATACTAACAAGCCAAAAGCAGTCGGTAAATTTCTAATTAATGGGAGGTTATCATGACGATCTGGAAGCGATGGATTCAGGGTGGTGTTCTGTGCGGCTTGTTGCTGGGAGGGAGTCGCCTTCGCGACGACCGCGAGTGCTGCCGACAGTATGCCGGCCATAACTGATCACGCTGGACTTGCAACCTGGTATGAGAAGGAAGCGACCACTAATCGGCAAAAGGCGAAAGATATGGAGGCCATGAAAGCAGCGTATGCAGAAAGTCCAGCCTACGTCCAAAGTAAAGCTGGCTTGGGAGCGAAAACCGATATTCCTCGGCACTGCGAGCTTCTTATCAGCTCGTATACGAAGGCAGCTGAAGGAGCTGACCAGTTGGCCAAGGCGCATCACGCCATGATGAAGTAAGAGAAGCGAAATGTAAGAGTTAGCTGGTGCAAATTGGTGGAGAAGTGAGAGGAGACTGGACGAGGAGGGGCTGCGGTGTTCCCTGCGACTCCTTGCCCAGCCCACCTTTCTAGGGTGAATTCTCATTCTTGGGAGGTAAAGACCAAGGGATAAGGGGGCTGGAAAAACTCTATTTCCTAGTCTTGTGACCACAACCAGAACAATCCGCTCTCGCCGCTCAATATTCCCCCAGTCCCATTTTAACATTTACTCTTTAGGGTCAAAACCACGCCCGCACGCCCACCGCGAATCGAATCTGACTCGGGTCGCCTCCGTCTTCGCGCACGAGGGAGGCGGTTTCGCCGAAACTTTTGTCGAGGGAGATGCCGACATAGGGAGTGAGCTCGCGTCGAATGTCATAGCGCAGCCGCACCCCGAATTCCACGTTATTGAGCCCGGAGCCGGTCGTGAATTCCTCAACCCGTTGAACGGCAGCGTTGGTCTCGAAGCGGCTTTGAAGGATCAGTCGTTGCGTCAGCCACAGGTCCTTCGTCAACGAAAGCCTGGCTGACACATTGCCGTTCTGATCAATGAACAGGGCTGACTCGAAGTCATAGTCCTACGGCACAAGTCCCTCAATTCCGATCACTCCTAGGCCCCGCGCCACATTGCGCCCCCTGAAGGACTGCGTTTCGACACGACCCCCCATTTGCAGATCGTAATACTTCTGGATAAACCGGCCATAGAGCAATTGAAAGTCCACATCGTAGTCCGCTTTGAAGGCGCTGCCTTTCTGCCCTTCGCTTTTGAACCAGAGTCGGTTGTAGTCCCCTCCATACCAACCCTCGACATCCCACCGGTAGCCATTAGACTGTCCTGCACCTGTTTTCGGGCGGAATTCGAGGACGTCGACGAGTGTATATAGACGGTGCTCCTGATCGTTGACGGGAGCAGGCCAGTCGCCTGGCGGGACAAAGGTAGGCCGCGTGTCTTCCTGCATGGAGGAAGGACCGAGCGTCACAGAGGCTTTGGAACTAATGGCGCTGGATGTGGCCTTTCCGTTTTGAGTCGCCGTTGACTCGATTGACGGTGGCGCAGCGATGACCGGCACAACAATGCCGTTGCCCAACAGGACAGCGCAAGCCGCTACAAAGAGACGTGCGGAGAATTCAGTAGGAGCGCCTGTTCCGCTCATGGTTCCGACACCTCGACCATGCGAAACATCCCCGCCTCCATGTGGAGGAGTAGGTGGCAATGAAACGCCCAGCGTCCCGGCGCGTCCGCGTGAATAGCCACGGATAGCCGCTCCGCTGGCTTGACGATGACCGTATGCTTGCGTGGCAGGTAATCGCCCGCCCCATTTTCCAAGTGCATCCACATACCGTGCAAATGGAGCGGATGTTCCATCATCGTGTCATTCACGAATGTTAGGCGTAGCCGCTCGCCATAGCGGAAGCGAATCGGCTCCGGGGACTCTGAATATTTTTTCCCGTCGAACGACCATATGAACCGGTTCATATGGCCTGTGAGATGCAGTTCAATCTCGCGCTCCGGCTTCCGCTGGTTTGAGTAGGGCGCGAGACTTTTCAAGTCGGTGTAGCGCAGTACCCGTCGCTCGCGGTTTTCCAGTCCTCTTCCTGGTTCCCCCAGCCGGTTCTGCGAATACTCGACCACCATTTGATTACCGGGACCATGATCGTCGGGGCCATGTTTCACCGGCTCGGCACCAGGAATCTCCGAGCGGCGCGGGTCGCTCGTATGTGTGCCCGGCGTTTCGTGCATACCTTGCGTGGGCGGCACCCCCGAATCGTGTTGCATATGCTCAATGCTTGAACCGTGCTCAGACAGTTTCATGTGGGACATGCTGCCGGACTCCATGCCGGGCATCTTCATGCCGCCATGAGTGTTCTTCATGTCTCCCATGTCCATGCCCTCCATACTCATCCCCATATCCTCCATCGTGCGAAGCGGTCGAGGGCGACGTTCAGGGATCGCCGCAGACATGCCAGTTCGTGGCGCAAGGGTGCCGCGGGCATAGCCGCTCCGGTCCATAGTCTCGGCAAAAATGGTATACGCGCGATCCTCGGCAGGTTCGACGATCACATCGTAGGTCTCTGCCACTTCCATGCGGAACTCATCCACCACGACGGGCTGGATGTTCTGCCCGTCGGCCTGCACCACCGTCATCTTGAGACCAGGAATATGCACATCGTAGAAGGTCGTAGATGCCGCATTAATGAAACGCAGCCGCACCCGCTCGCCCTGACGAAACAGCCCGGTCCAGCTGTCGCTGGGAGAGAACCCGTTCACAAGGTAGGTCAATGTATAGCTGGTGACATCTGCAAAGTCCGTCGGGTCCATCCGCATCTGGTCCCACATCAAATAGTTCTGTAGCGTCGGCCAGAAGCCCATCCGTCTCACGTCGGTGAAAAACTCTCCCGCCGTGCGCTTTTGAAAATTGTAGTAGCTCACTTGTTTTTTCAGATTTGAGAAGATGGTTTCGGGTGACTCAAAACTCCAATCCGAGAGCATCACCACATAATCCCGCGCGTACCTAAACGGGTCCGGTGTGATGGGATCGATGATCATCGGCGCATACATCCCGAGCATCTCTTGGCCGCCAGAATGACTATGAAACCAGTAGGTCCCGCTCTGTTTGACCGGGAAGCGATAGGTAAAAGTGGTGCCCGGTTTGATGTCCGCGAAACTCACGCCAGGTACCCCATCCATGATGGGCGGGAGCAGTATCCCGTGCCAGTGAATCGACGTACTTTCTTCCAGGCGGTTCGTCACGCGGAGCGTCGCTTGTTGCCCTTCTTTCAGACGAATAATGGGACCCGGAATGGTCCCATTGATCGTCATGGCCATTGCGGTACGCCCGTCAAGACGAAACAATTGCTCACTGATGGTCAGATCGATCACGTCTCCGCTTAGCGGTGTCTGTACACTGGGATTGTCGGTGGGATTCGTGGCGGCTTGGGCAGTGATGAATCGTTCAACCGCTGCCACTATGCTCAGCGCAACAATGCGCTTTAAGAGAAGACGCCGAGAAATCAGGTCGGGATTCATTTTGCACGACCTTTCGAGTTTCATAGTGAAAGACGAGAAACCTGTTTGTTGGCGCACTTGCTTTCTGATCCTGATTCAGGATTGGCCGCGAACAATTGGACCGGGCGCTAAAACAACCACTTCTGTTGCTCAAAATGAGCATAGGCCACAGGCTTGTCGCGATAAGGCAGCGAGTGTCCGCCGACGAGCGAACCCATCAATCGGATGTTCGCTTACAAGAAAAGGCCCGGAAGACTGTGAGGGAGGTTAACGACCGCGAGGAGGGTGGAACTTATCTCCGACGAAGTTAAGCAGCGGTGTCACCGGAATCATGAGCATCAACAAACCAAGCAAGGAGAGGAAAAATCTAACACCACTAACGGCATCAGGACCCAAGCAGGTAGCGCAGGAGGTAGAGAGACTATGATGAAGGTGACCTGAGGCGGTGTCATTGGTTCCCATGAACGGAACCATACACGCCAGTGTCAACGCCAGCACAAAAATGAGAAGTACACGCACCATAGCACCCAACCTGAAACACATCCTACAACGCAGACAAACGCACGTCAAAACTATTTGTTTTGAACTTGGGTCTAGAAGACAAGAAAGATCAACCTTCAGATGAAGAGAAGAGCTGACACTTCCTTCCAGTGGTTAACTGCAATACGGTCGTAAAACGGTCGTATCGCAGCGCTACTTTCTGCTCATTCTATCTCACTCAATACCACTCATTCTCAGGTCGTAAGCTGTTGAATGTCTGTAATAGAATATAAAAACCCCCGTCGACATTCAAAGTACTGAATTCCCCTCAAATCAAATCCCGCCTTCGGCCCCCAGCAATGCTATGACGATAAGCTAGTCTTTCGTGAGTGAAACCGCCTCAGCGGTTGCTAATATCGCATCACACCTAATACCTACACACAAGGAGAGCTGCATGTGGAACAGAACAGTCTTGGTCCTGGTAATGCTTGCTGTCGTCGCTCTCGCACGGGTTGCCGGTGCTGAGGTGGATCGGTAGAAGTTATTGAAAGAGCCCGGAGTCTATGCAACATTTGCGGTGTTCAAGGTCGGCGATTCGCAAAGGTACAGGTCGGGGACCCGATTAGGACTCGAACCAGAAGGACAGACCCGAGCTGTCTACCAATAAACCCTGATCCCGGTTTTACTCCCGGTGCCACTCCCGGTTTTGCTCCCGGTTCAGAATCTAACTCAGTCGCAGTTAATAGCAAAAGAAACAAAGAAACATGGAACCCCTTGATTTCACTCCTTTGGCGTCGTAGTCCGTCGCGCTGGATCGTCAGTGGTCGTCGAGGCATCGGGCGCACTGCAAAACTGCGATGCAGCGGTTCGACCCCGCTCGGCGCCTCCAAACCGCACTGCGTGCGTGCCGTCCGTTATTCTGAGGCTTCATTCAGGCGCGCGGATATACTCCGCAAGTAATTCAATTTTTCTCCCGCTCTTTTTC
>JANYAJ010000063.1 GCA_025361385.1 Nitrospira sp. | reverse complement strand
CGAAATTCTGGCGTAAACCTGACTGCTGTCGCATGACAGCATGGGAGTATTGAGATGCGAGAGATCATTGATTTGGCGTGCACGATCTGCAAGCAGCGGAACTATTCCACCATGAAGAATAAGAAGAACGATCCGGATCGGCTGGAGCGGAACAAGTTCTGCAAGTTCTGCCGGAAGCACAATGCCCATAAGGAAGTGAAGTAGGCTGGGTTGCCGGCAGAATGGCTGGACTGCCAGCCGTCGTAGGGGCATGGTGTCAATGGCTAGCACATCGGTCTCCAAAACCGAGAGTCTAGGTTCAAATCCTAGTGCCCCTGCCAAGCGCTCTGTAGCGGATGGGCCAGGCTCGATGTAGGTGGCTTGATGGAGGGCGGGGTGGTGGGTTCCCTCTCTTACGGGTGAAGGTGAGGCGCGCATGTTCAGGAAGTCGATAGATTCTATTCGAGAGTTTTTCAGTGATGTGCGTGGTGAATTAAAGAAAGTCTCGTTTCCGACTCGAGCCGAAACGGTTGGGTCTACGACAGTGGTCATTGTGTTTTGCATTATCATGTCCTTGTATCTGTCGTTCATCGATTCAGTTCTCGTCTGGGTCGTGGGTAAAATTCTGTAAGTCGTGAGCTGTGAACGGCCGCAGGGCAGGTAGTTAACCAATGATCCGAGGGTAGGGCATGGCAAAGAATTGGTACGTCATTCATACCTACGCGGGATTTGAGGGGCGGGTGAAAACCAGCTTGCTCGAACGGGCCAATCAAATGGGATTGGTCGAGAAGCTGGGGCAGGTACTCGTGCCGACGGAAGATGTGATTGAGATCAAGGATGGCAAGCGTCGAACGTCCCGTCGAAAGTTTTTCCCCGGGTACGTCATTGTCGAGCTGGAGTCCCCGCTGATCGATGAAACCTTGCAGATGATCAAGGAGACGCCGAAGGTCACGGGGTTTGTCGGCGGCGGTGCGCAGCCCACGCCCTTGTCGACGGAAGAAGTGGATTCGTTGCTGAAGCAGGTTGATGCGGGCGCGTCCGGTCCACGCGAGCAGGTTAAGTTTATCAAGACGGATAATGTGCGGATCATCGATGGTCCCTTCCTCGGGTTTAACGGCGTGGTGGACGAGGTGGATCATGATCATAGCCGTATTAAAGTCTTGGTCAGTATTTTTGGGCGCTCCACTCCGGTGGAGCTTGGGTTCTTGCAAGTGGAGCGGATTTAATTTTCGAAATGGTCGAACGCGCGTAGGAGTCTAGGACATGGCCAAAGAAGTATCGGCACAAATCAAATTGCAGATTCCGGCTGGGAAAGCGAACCCTGCTCCCCCGGTCGGACCGTCGCTGGGACAGCACGGTGTCAACATCATGGAGTTTTGCAAGCAGTTCAACGCAAAAACTCAAAAAGAGGGCGACAGTATCATTCCGGTGGTGATCACGGTCTATAAGGACCGGTCGTTCACCTTTGTGATGAAGACCCCGCCGGCGTCCGACCTTTTGAAGAAGGCGGCTGGAATCATTAAGGGATCTGGCGTTCCGCAGAAGGACAAGGTCGGAAAGATTACGAAGGTGCAGTTGCGTGAGATTGCGCAAAAGAAAATGACGGATCTCAATGCCGCCGATCTCGAGGGCGCAATCAAGATCATCGAGGGAACGGCCCGTAGTATGGGAGTAGTGGTTCAGGGGTAGGATGCGTTCATGTGTAGGGCTGCTCTCAGTGCTCGCGCAGTAGGGGTTGGGCGTGAAATTGTGTGTGATGGTGTAAGGGAGAAATCGCAATGGGAAAGAAGATGAGGGCGGCGGTAGAGAAGCTTGAGCCTCGGGCCTATGCCTTGCGTGAGGCGGTTGAGGCTGTGAAGCGGTCGTCTTTTGCCAAGTTCGATGAGTCCGTCGATCTGGCGCTCCGTCTAGGTGTTGATCCGAAACGGGCCGACCAGATGGTGCGTGGTACGACTTCGCTGCCGCATGGCACGGGGAAAAAGGTTCGCGTGTTGGTGTTCGCCAAGGGAGAGAAGGAGCAGGAGGCGCGGCAGGCTGGCGCTGATTTCGTCGGCTCTGATGAATTGATGGAGAAGGTGAAGGGTGGATGGCTGGAGTTCGATTGCGCCATTTCCACCCCGGATCTCATGGCGGCTGTCGGGAAGCTTGGAAAAGTGTTGGGGCCTCGCGGGCTCATGCCAAATCCGAAAACCGGAACCGTTACGTTTGATGTCGGGAAGGCGGTATCCGAAATCCGAAAAGGCCGCGTCGAGTATAAGGTCGAAAAAGCCGGGATTATTCAGGTGCCTGTCGGGAAGGTCTCGTTTAAGCCTGAGCAGTTGCATGAAAATGCCTCGGCGGTTCTTGAGGCGGTGATTAAGGCGAAGCCTGCCTCGTGTAAGGGGCGCTATCTAATGAGCGCGACCCTTTCGAGCACGATGGGGCCTGGCGTGCAGCTTGATGCGATGGCATTGGCCAAAGAATGGAGTTAGTCCGGGTGTCGCAGCGCGGAAGGGGAAGGGTTGGATTATGAAGAAGGACGAGAAAGCGACAGCGGTTGCGGAGTTGACGGAGCGATTTAG
>JANYAJ010000046.1 GCA_025361385.1 Nitrospira sp. | reverse complement strand
GCCATGACGGCGCGCGATTCGATCGGCCACCGGCTTCATATGGCTCGCATCGCCTGCCTCGTAGCCGTCGGCATCTTGATGGGATTTGCGCTCATCGGCCAGCGGCTCTTTACTCTCTTGGGGATCACCCTCCCAGCCATCCAAGTGGCCGGGGCGCTCGTACTTTTATTGGTCGCTCTCGATATGTTGCGTGCACAGCGGTCTCCAGTCCAAGAAACGGCGGCAGAAACAGCCGAAGGCACGACGAAAGACGATATTGCCATTACACCGCTGGCCGTCCCGATGTTGGCCGGCCCGGCCGCAATATCGACCGTGATTCTCTTGGAGGCGCAGGCGGTCTCCTGGGCTCAACGAGGGATGTTGCTGGCTTGCGTTGTCTTGGTCGGTCTGGCAAGCTATATGACCTTGGCCATCGGGGCCTCCAGTGCGAAATGGATGAGTCCTATCGTCGAGAAAATTATCACGCGTTTGATGGGGCTGGTGCTGGCGGCCCTGGCGGTACAATTCCTGTTCAATGGGCTCAAAGACGAGCACGGGTTACTGGGACAATAGGCAGGAGACATTTTTCACGTTTTCATATCGGTTCAACCTAAGGAGGTCTTCATGACACAGGGAACAAGGACAATCACGACGCTCGGTCTCGCATCCATTTTTGCTCTGACAATCGGGGCTGGCGGGGTCTGGGCCAATGAGCCAGGCTACGGCAAGGAAGGGCACGGCGACAGCTACGGCATGGGCGGGCCGATGAGTGGCATGATGAAGATGTCGGGAGGGATGCACGGAGGCACGGCCCACTTCCTCCGCCATCTCGTAAAACACCAAAAGGAAATCGGTCTGAGCGACGAGCAGGTGACAAAATTAAAAGAGATGGAACTGAATCTCGATCGTACGAGGATCAAGGCAGAAGCGGATATCTTAGTCGCGGAACGGGAACATGCGGCATTGATCGAGGATGAAAAGTCTGATCTGTCGGCAATTGAAGCGAAAATCAAGCAAAGCATGGATCATCAGCTCGCCCTTCGTATGGCTGTCATCAAGACCAAGCGGGACGCATTAGCCCTGTTGACCCCCGAGCAACGCACGAAGGAAAAGGTCGAACACGAGAAGATGATGCAGCAGCACAAGGATGCCGACAAGGGGCACGGCAACCCTCATGGCGGCGAGATGAAGCCCAATCCTCATAAGAGCGGCGAAGCAGCACCTCCGACCCCGCCGTCGAGCATGAGAGTGCAGTAGGTCGAGTCAGGAGCGGGAGCAGGCAACCGAGCCATCCACCGAGGAGGTACCGCATGAGAACGTTGAGAATTATGACCGCTGGTGTCATGGGGTTCCTATTCGCCGTAGGCTCCAGCGCCTGGGCAGACGATAAGGAAGCGAAGCTTACGGACCTCGTCAAGGACGCCACGGTCACGATTGAACAGGCCATCAAGACTGCCTCCGAGAAGGTGCCTGGGACGGTCGTCGAAGCGGAACTTGAAAAGAAACATGGCAAGACCGTCTGGGAAGTCGAAGTCCTCGGCGCGGATGGAAACGTCACGGAAGTCCACATCGACGCCGCCACTGGTGCCGTGATCGATACGGAAGCGAAAAAGGACGAGAAGAAAAAAGAAGGCAAGAAAGGAAAGTAGTTACGTCATGCCGAAAGAGTTAAAGCTTGTAAGCCACGATTTGTTGGTCGGTCCCGATCGGGCACCGGCCCGCGCCATGTTGAAAGCCGTGGGATTTACCGATGAGGACCTGTCTCGTCCGATCATCGGCGTCGCCAATACCTGGATCGAAGTCATGCCCTGCAACTTTCACCTGCGCCGATTATCGGAGCGGGTGAAGGCTGGTATCAGAGCCGCAGGCGGCACTCCCATCGAATACAATACGATCGCCGTGTCGGATGGCATTTCGATGGGCACCGAGGGCATGAAGGCGTCGCTGATCAGCCGGGAGGTGATTGCCGATTCGATCGAACTCGTGGCTCGTGGGCACCTCTTTGACGGCGTGGTGGCCCTCTCCGGCTGCGACAAGACCATTCCAGGCACCGTAATGGCGCTCGCTCGCCTGAACCTGCCCTCGGTGATGCTCTACGGCGGCTCGATCATGCCAGGCCAGTTCCAAGGCCATGACGTGACCATTCAAGACGTGTTCGAAGCCGTCGGAAAACATGCAGCCGGCACGATGAACGATGCCGAGCTTAAAGATCTCGAAGACCATGCCTGCCCTGGCCCTGGCGCCTGCGGAGGCCAGTTCACGGCCAATACCATGGCGATCGCCTTCGAGTTCCTCGGCATCTCGATGATGGGACGGAACGGCGTGCCGGCCATGGATCAGAAGAAAGACGACGTGGCCTTCGAATGCGGCGTGATGGTCATGGATCTGCTGAAACGAGACCTGCGCCCCAAGCAAATCATCACGCGGAAGTCACTGGAGAATGCCATTGCCGCGGTCGCGACCACCGGCGGCTCGACGAATGCCGTGTTGCATCTGCTCGCCATCGCGCGCGAAGCGGGCATCAAGCTGAGCATCGACGACTTCGACAAGATCAATCGGAAGGTTCCGTTGCTCGCCGACCTGAAGCCGGGCGGACGATTTACTGCGTCGGATCTGTATGCAGCCGGAGGCACCACCTTGGTCGCCAAACGGCTGCTCGATGCCGGGATCTTGCACGCGAACCAACCGACCGTGACCGGACGAACGATTGGAGAAGAGGCCAAAGACGCCAAGGAAACTCCAGGGCAACAAGTGCTTAGGCCCCTTTCGAATCCCATCAAGAAAACCGGTGGGCTCGTCATCTTAAAGGGGAACCTCGCGCCTGATGGCTGCGTCGTGAAGGTGGCCGGACATTCGATCATGACCTTCCGCGGCCCTGCGAAAGTCTACAATCGAGAAGAGGATGCCTTTGCTGCCGTGCAATCTCGCAAAATCAAAGCGGGCGACGTCGTGGTGATTCGCTACGAAGGCCCATCCGGTGGCCCAGGCATGAGAGAAATGCTGGGCGTGACTGCGGCCATCGTCGGTGCAGGCTTGGGCGATTCCGTTGCGCTCCTCACCGACGGCCGCTTCTCCGGTGCCACCCATGGACTGATGGCAGGCCATGTCGCACCGGAAGCCATCAAAGGCGGCCCGATCGGCGCGGTGAAGAACGGCGACATGATCGTCTTCGATATCGCCAAACGAACGCTGACCCTGGAGGTTTCCCAGAAAGAGATCAAGGCCAGGCTCAAGAAGGTGAAACAGCCGGCGCCACGCTATACCTCAGGCGTCATGGGCAAGTACGCGCGCCATGTCTCGTCGGCATCGGAAGGGGCCATTACGACGTAGGAATGAACATATAAGTAGTTGGAATATTCAGCTAGCAGTGCCGATCATGATCTTGCAACTTACGCGTCCGGTATATCCTACCGGGCGCGCAAACGTTTGAGGGATATACTCGCTCAGGCCTATCGTCCCTTCATCCGTCCTCGCATCTCAGACATCATGCTATCGAGATCAGCCTCTGCCTTCGCACGATCGCTGATCAACTGATCGAGATTATAAGGACGAGCCGGAGCTGGCTGAGCCGGGTCTGGCTTCATCATCTGCTTGAGCGGCAAATCAGGCTGAGGAGGCGAACCCGGTTTAGCTTGTGGCTGAGCCAACGGCTGGTCAATGATGGGCTGCGTTTGTCCGGTAGGCAGCGGCGCTCCTCGCCCCGCTCGCTCCCCCACACCCTGCTCCCGCAACCATTGTGTGGCGACACTCGACTTGAGGGAGAAACTAATACTTGTGATGGCAAGGCCGTCCGAGGCTACTCGAGCAATCGCAGTATTCACCCCGACCATATGCCCTTCGCCATCGAGCAACGGGCCTCCCGAATTACCACGATTAAGGCCGGTCTCTGTCTGAAAGACATGCTTGCCCTTGACCCCGTTGAAGTTGTCGACTTCGGCACTGATCACCCCGGTAGTGAGGGTCCATAGGCCTCCCTGCTCTGGATGACCAATGGCCACGACTCGATCTCCAATCCTCGCCTGCGCCGACTCACTGACATTGACGACAGGCAGCGGTTCATTGACACCATCAAGTTTCAACAACGCGAGGTCCAATGGTTGGGAATAGGCTACCACCTTCGCTCGAAGCATACGTGAGAGATCGCTCGTGGACTCTCCGGTAACCCGAGTCGGCTTGAGATATACCGCCAGACGGGCAAAGGGTTTCCCCGTTCGCTCTTCGATCACCACATGGGCGTTCGTGAGAACCAATCCGTCAGACTGAATGATCGAACCGGTTCCTCCACTTCCCTTTCTACCGCCATCTGCATACCCCATAACCATTACGACGGCTGGAGAGGCCTGCTCGTAAATCTCACGAGGCGACAACTCCATAGCCATGGCCATCGGGCTCCATATCAAGGAGAGGACAAACAGGGCTCCCCACGTTATCGACCTCATCATGGCCTCCTCCTTCTGGCGACGATGCTCGCTACAACTCATGTTCATTATACGATGGAACGCAGGAACGAACCTGGCGTTGACAGAAGCGAGGGATTCCCTAGACCGAGGGCGTGACGAGGACAGGACTAGCCACGTTTGTAGAACTCCACAATCATCTCGACAACATAGGCCTGTTGCATTTCTGTCAATTCGGCATAGATGGGAATGGACATCACTTCTTCTGCTGCGCGTTCAGACAGAGGGAATGACCCCTTCTGATGGCCTAAATCGCGATAGCAGTTTTGCAGATGCATGGGGAGCGGGTAGTACACTTCCGTGCCGATTCCCTTCTCCTTGAGGAACGTGCGCAACTCGTCCCGCTTCGGTGCGCGGACAGTGAATTGGTTATAGACGTGGAAATTGCCAGGCACCGTCGGCGGAAGCGTGACACGATCCGCATGCTTTGTCTGGGCAAAAAGCTGCTGATACCGTTCCGCATTTCGACGACGGCCCTCGGTCCACTGGTCCAGATACTTCAGTTTGATATGGAGGACGGCGGCCTGGAGTGCATCTAACCGGCTATTGATCCCCACCGCCTCGTGAAGATAGCGGACTTGGCTTCCATGCACACGAAGCATTGACATGGATTCAGCAAGGGCTTTGTCGTTTGTCGTGATGAGCC
>JANYAJ010000014.1 GCA_025361385.1 Nitrospira sp. | reverse complement strand
ACGAGATCTCGCCGGAACGGAATCCGCAAGGTCCTGAATCAGGCCAATTCAAAGTACTGCGCGGCGGGTCCTGGTCAGACCTGCCGAATTATTTGCTCACCTACGGGCGGTTCAAGCTCCCGGCAGAAACACAAAATAGTTATACGGGTTTCCGCTGCGCCAAATCGTAACAGGCTGATCGAAACGGTCCCAGCTTCGTTCTCGCCTCGACAACATCCTCAACATAGTTCAGAGGCTACGCCTTCGGTGTTGCCATCGGCTGCGGCCTCCTTGGATGACCGTTTCGATCAGCCTGTAGGCACTGTTGTCGGCGCTGTATCCCGGAGGGCGTGCCCATCGTCAGTTGTGAATTGGTCATGAACCTACGGAAACTCTTCCTGTAGCGAGTGGGGCGTGGATGCGCGTCGGGGGCAACTTAGAACAAGCCTTAGCTGATCGGGATTATGAGAAGAGGAGGGCCAGAAGGAGCAACCCTGTCAACGAGCAGAGCGCGGTGAAGTAGAGTGTGCCGGTTCGATCACTCAGCCAGGCGGTCTTCCAACTTTCGGGATAGAGCGTCTGATGTTCCACAACGAGGCCTTCTTCATAAAACCCCAGCGCTTGCTCGAGCTGAACCAGGATCTGTTTGGCTAGCCGATGACGGTACTGCTGTTGGAGGATCAGCGCGCAGAAGAGCCCGCACCAGATGAGGCTCGCAGCTCCTATACTTAGGGTATCGAAGGAGCCCAGCCGATCCTTCTGTGGGCTCAAGAGAAGCGCGAACAGCATGGCAATCAGGCCCAGTGAACCGAAGGCCGTGAGCCGCATCATCTGTTCGCGTCGCCGGTAGACTTCCTCTTTGTAGAGGGGATACAGAACGATAAAGACTTGTTGGGTGCCTTCACTTATCATGCGCTATCCCGCAGGATGCTCAAAATGACCGTTTCCTTTATTCGTTCGCCGGTCGTGACGGAATTCGTGAATCTGTCGACCTGTTGAATGTTCGGAACTCATGAGATCGACAGATCATCAGATATCTTCCACTTCGGGTTTCACTGCAAGATGCCTAACAAGCCAATCACTGATCGATGTGGTCATTTGGCGAAAATCTTCCCTCCGAGTGAATTGGTGATCGGCGCCTGGCAGGAGATCCAGCCGCTTCGGACCTCCCAGCGCGTCACGCAATCGCTGGCTTTGATGGAGGGGGACACATTCATCTTCTTCACCCTGCACGATCAGTGTGGGAACTGTGATCCGCTCCGCCGGCCCATAGGCAATCTGTCGGAGGCAGTCTTCGTAAAAACCATACCGCAGCCGGATCCGCTCCGGCCCTCCCATAATGTTCGGAATCGTATCCGTGGCGTGCCACCGAGCCAATTCTTCAGGCCCGAATGTTAAGCGAAGCTCTTCCGCAAAGTCCACCACTGGACACTTCAGGGCCACACAGGCGAGATCTCCACGCTGGGCTGCTGTGAGGATGGCGACGAGCCCTCCGAAGCTTGAACCCACGAGCCCGATTCGGTCGTATCCCTTGGACGCCACCAGATCCAGTGCGATGTCGGTCTGCCCTATGGCCAGCGTTGTCGTGATCTTTTCGAACGGTCCGTCGCTGTCCCCTTGGCCGAAAAAGTCGAATCGAAAGGTCGCCAGGCCCTGCTCATTGAGGAGGCGGGTCAAGGTTTTGTTGGTTGTGCTGTTCTTGCCAGAGAGAAACCCATGGCACAGTACGGCGACACCTGTCGTAGGTATATCGGGCGTGCTGAGGATTGCAGCCACGCTGTGACCATCGCGATCGTGAAAAGTCATGGCTTCTTCCATAAGAGTGCCTAGCAACCAACAATATGGGAGAGGTGATTATTCCTGGGGACGAACCCCAAAGGCCCACGCGAGTTTGGCGGTAAAGAGGGTCAAACTGCTCAGGAGCAGGCCGACGGTGACCCAGGTCGCGATTTGCATGGGGAGTGAACTGAGCGGGAAGCTCCAGGTTATCGCAGCGAGCACGCCGAAGCCCATCGTCCCTAAGCTCAACCCCGTCAGCTGGACGGCTCGCCACCGGTCCATGATGGCTGTCAGTTGCTCTCGATAAGGCCTCTGTTTTTTTCGGCTCGCAATTCGGCTGGTTGCCAGCATTTCAGGAATGCCATAGGACAAGGCCCCAATGACCGTCTGTAAGATAAATCCGATCAAGGCCATGTGGGTATAGGCTGCCAGGTGCAATGATCCAAACATCAATACGGGTAGTTGCGGGAGGAAGTTGGCCCCGACGAGGACGCCCATCAC
>JANYAJ010000545.1 GCA_025361385.1 Nitrospira sp. | reverse complement strand
GGTCGCCGCGACCTCTTTTTTCTCCCCAGTCTTGGGTGCAGGTGCTTCGCTTCCTGAGGACGGTTTCATTTTGTCGGAGTAGTCCGTCACATACCATCCACTCCCCTTGAACATGATGGCGGGCGATGAAATCAATCGCTGCAGATGTTTCCCGCACTTCTGACATGCGGTCAGGGCGTCGTCCTTCATACTTTGTTTCACTTCAAACCGATCCGCGCAGCCATCACACTGATATTCATAAATTGGCACGATTCGTTTCCTCCTGCTAGAACAACAATCTGATGAGATCACGTTGATGGGCCCTCATGTTGAGGGACGCTCCCAGGTTAGGTGAGCTGTTTGAACGCCGCGTCGAGACGATCCATGCCCTTGACAATCGTCTCCATGCTGGTCGCATACGACAGTCGAATATGCTGGGTGCTTCCGAACGGCTCACCGGGAACCACGGCAACCTTGAATTCCTGCAATAGGTAGTTAGCAAGATCGGTTGGAGTAGAGAGTACTCCGCTTGGACTCCGCCTTCCGAGCAGTCCACTCACATTGGGAAACGCATAAAACGCTCCGCTGGGCATGCTGCAACGAACGCCAGGCATAGCATTGAGGCGCTCGACGATCGCACGCCGTCGCCGATCGAACTCTGTCACCATTTTTTTTGTGAATGCATCGCCATCGCGTAAGGCCACGACGGCGGCTTTTTGTGAAATGGAACAGGGGTTGGACGTACTTTGGCTTTGAATGTTCGCCATGGCGTTGAGAAGTTCTTTGGGGCCCGCGGCATAGCCGATCCGCCAGCCGGTCATGGCATAGGCTTTCGACACACCGTTGATCACGACGGTGCGGGCGGCGACTTCCGGCCCAAGGGCTGCGATGCTCGTGTGTGTCGCTCCGTCGTAGAGGACCTTCTCGTAGATCTCGTCGGAAATCAGCAGAAGATCACGGCGTACGGCCAGCTCGGCAAGCCGTTCAAGCGTCGCTCGATTATAGGTTGCGCCGGTTGGATTGCATGGACTGTTGACGATAATCGCTTTGGTCCGTGGTGTGACCAGCCGTTCCAATTCCTGCGCGTCAATGGCGTAGCCATCCTCTTCACGGGTCTGCAAGAAAATTGGCGTGGCATCGTTCAGCAGAGTTTGGTCCGCATAGGAGACCCAATAAGGAACGGGAATGATAAGTTCATCGCCTGCTTCCAGAAGGGCTTCGGCAAGGTTGTAGAGTGAATGTTTAGCGCCGCAGGAGACCAATACTTGAGACTTTTCATACCGGAGTCCTTGCTCAGCTTGCAACTTGTCGATAATCGCTTGGCGTAGTTCATCGATGCCGGACGAGGGTGTGTACTTGGTAAACCCGGCACGAATTGCGGCTTCGGCCGCGGCTTTTACCGGTTCTGGCGTGTCAAAGTCCGGTTCTCCGGATGAAAAATCGGCCACATCGATTCCACGTGCAGCCATCGCCTTCGCGGTTGCAGCCATGGCCAAAGTGGGAGAGGGGGTAATTCGCCCTGCACGTGCAGCAAGCTTCATGATTTTAAACTCCTGATTCGTTCCTGCAGCTGGCGTGCAACTTCAGGATGTAGAAACTCCGTGAGCGGCCCGCCGTGGGTGGCCACATCTTTGATAATGGTTGACGATAAATAGGAATATTCTTCGCTGGGCATGAGAAACACCGTCTCAACCTGCTTGGCGATTTTTCGATTGATGAGGGCCATTTGAAATTCATGTTCAAAGTCTGAGATAGCCCGCAATCCACGGATGATGGCATGGGCGCCGTATCGCAGAACATAGTCCACCAGCAGCCCATCGAAATGGGTCACTTCGACCTGTTTCATGTCTCTCGTTACGATTCGGATCATGTCCAGCCGTTCGGTCAGAGTGAAGAGTGGATGCTTGGCTGGATTTGGCGCGACGGCGACCACGACGGTATCAAATACCTTCAGGCTTCGGGTGATGATGTCGGTATGCCCGTGGGTAATGGGATCAAAGGTTCCTGGATAGATGCCAATTTTCATAATACGGATGACTCGGTCGATGCTGAAGGAGATATCCCATACAAATAGAGTGCGGTGTCGCCATACACATACCGTCGCACAAGCGCCGCGTGGTCGAGCGATGCAGGCAATGGCGTACGCGACTCGTGTTCTATCATCATCGTAGCTTCTTCCGACAACAGCCCTGGTTTCCAGGCATGGGTCATGATTTCTAACTCATTCAGGGCCGCATACGGCGGATCTGCAAAGAGGACATCATAGGGACCATGCCACCAATCTTTCCGCTCGAGAAAGGTCGCGGTCCGCTCCACACATACGTGAGCGCGGTCAAGAAGCTGACAGGTCTGAAGGTTTTTCCGTAACAATTGCACCGCCTTAGGGTCTGACTCCACAAAAGTAACGGTTGCAGCCCCTCGGCTTAGCGCTTCAATCCCGACGGCTCCCGTACCTGCATACAAATCGAGAAAACGGCATCCTAGAACCTGGGCCCCTAAAATAGAAAAGAGACCCCCGCGAACCTTATCTGATGTGGGACGGAGTGCAGTCCCCGATGGCCCACTCAAGTGTCGACCTCGGTGGGTTCCGGCAATGATACGCATAATTTCAGGTGAGAGTCATTGTAGAAGCGATGACTCTAACATAGCGTTTTTGAAGGGGTCAAGGTGAGTACTGCGGGAGCAATACGCGAGACTGACAAGCAGGAAATGGCGTGAAACGTCTAGTGCGCGATCTGTGAGAAATGGAAGGATTTTGACGACTTTTACGTCGAAGGGTATACTGACCGGCGGTACTGTGGCGACACGGATTCGTGCCACGGCACATCATGGTGGCGATATTGGCTCAACATCTGCGGCGACCAAGACGATCGAGCCACCTGTGTGCCAATCTCGTTGATCTTATCGAGTCTCCACAGTCTGCGGTACCTGAGCAGCCAAACTTTTCCGCCGATTATTTGAAATGGTGCGATCGATGATCGCGCCGCAGTTGATGCATTTCCAGGCATAAAATATTAAAAAGAAATCAGAGAACCGCTCCAACATCATGAGACCTTTGCACTTCGGACATTCCATCGAATCCTCCCCGGTGTGTTGTGTACTGCTGTAGACTTGACAAAGCAAGTACTACACCAATTTGTCACTGTACGTAATTTCAACAGTTTAGAGGCTACGTATTTGTTACCAAGTGGGCATCGAGAAGATATTGCTAGTACAAAACTGTCCGGAGTGTCACTTTTTGTTCAGGGAGGATGAATGGCCAGCAAGAAAGCAGGGCATGGCATCACTCAATGGCCCGAAACGGAGCGACCCCGTGAACGATTATTAGCTCAAGGTTCACAGATACTGACCGACGCCCAACTGTTAGCCCTTCTTCTTCGAGTTGGTCGGCATGGGTCTTCAGCCGTGCATGTCGGGATGGAAATCCTTGATCGGCTCGGAGGCATGGCTGGACTGGCACAATGTGGGATCCAAGAGCTCTGCGCGATTCCCGGTGTTGGAGAAGCGAAAGCGGCTCAATTGAAAGCCGCGCTTGAGCTGGGAAAGCGTGCCCTTGCTGGCCCCCTCACAAAAGGGACCAAGATTACATCCAGTCGCGACCTCTTCAACCATTACCATCCCACCTTGCGTGATCTACGTCACGAAATCTTCAAAGTGGTGTTACTCGATGCCAAACATGCCA
>JANYAJ010000415.1 GCA_025361385.1 Nitrospira sp. | reverse complement strand
TCTTTCTTGATCGATTCTTTCATCAGAGTCAGTTCAAACGCAGTGCGCTGCCCAACGCCCCCAAAGTGGGTTCTGGTGGCTCGCTCTCCCCTCGAAGCGACTATCGCGCGCCCAGCGATAGTGAGGCGACGGTGTGGCTGTCCCAACTGGAGGGAATTCCCGGGCGCGACGCCTAGACGCGCGCCGGAACCAAGGACACGGTGTATGATTCTGAACATGAACGAAATGGGTGGATAGGCGCATGAAACAGATCACGGACATGCTGCAGCGCACTACCGATGGCGCCATGCTGGTGAAAGAAGACGGCCACGTGATCCTGTGGAACACTGTAGCCGAGCGGTTGTTGGGATTTCACGCCTAGGACGTGATCAGGTATCCCTGCCGCGACGTCCTGGGCAGGGAGCGGTGCTTCCAGGACCGAGAACCGAGCGCCGAGTTATCGGTATGGGGCGGATGTCGGGGTTCGCGTCCCGGTCGGACACAGCATGTCCTTGGCGTTGACCCTGGGGTACTTCGTGTATGGGGGGCGATTTTGAAGGGGAGGGGGGACCAGAAAGTTAGGTCCTCGATGGTCCAGTTTGTCGGGAGAACGTCAACGTCCATTCCACGACCATTCCGCCGTATCTGGCGCGTGATGCAGGATGCTCGTGAACATGTGCCGCTTCTCCTCTTTCGGAAATCGTCGTAACAGAACGGGTCAGGAGGTGATGTATCGTTCAAGGTGCCCAATCAGCTCTTCCTTCTCGTCGATCATCAGCGCTACCATGTCCCGGAGGGAGACGATTCCGACGAACTCGTCTCCCTCGAAGACCAAAAGGTGCCGACATCTGTGTTCCTTCATCAGATCCAGGCACAAGTTCGCAGTCGCGTTGGGACTGACCTTGATGGGGTCGCTCGTCATCACATCTTTGATCGGGACCTTCTCTGGGGCCTTCCCCTTCCCAACCACATTCATCACCAGCTCACGCTCCGTGAAGAGCCCTCTGATCCCGGAAGAATTGGTGACAACCACGGAACCAATGAATTCCTCGGTCATGAGTTTGGCCGCGTCGAGAACGGATTTGTTCTCATCAATGGTGGCAACTCGCCGCACGATTTTCGACGCGATCGTCATTGCGTGACCTCCGTTCTAGACCGTGGGGACCTCCAGTACATAGAGTTCCCCCCTCATGCGTTCGTGGAGATCGCAGTGAAATGGAAAGCTGCCGGACCTTTCGGCGGTAAATCTGATCACCAGAGTCTTGCCGGGATTCACGTAGAATCCTTCCACGCCTTTCCCATACGTCACGATCTGATCGTCTTCCCCGGAGACGAGGAGCCCGAACAGCATCGGTGACGTAAAGCCGTGGCGGACCGTGTCACGATTCTCCACGACGATCTCGATGGGGCTCCCGACCTCGATCGGACCACCTTTGGCCAGAAAGAAGGTGCGATCCTCAATGACGATCTCAATCCGCTGCTCGTGGCCTCCTTGGATCGGGATCTGGGATCGAGCTTCGTTCGGGCTTGGTGCCACGGCCGTCCAGAGCAGCGCCATGATGCTGACCGCCGCGCCAAGGAAGGGAAGATGGATTCTCATGTTGCACCTCACTCGATTCTGGAGACCAGTCCATATTGTAGGTTCTCTGAGTCCCATCGCGTCACCGCCTGAGCAACCGTCGAAGATTCCGGTCGGGTGTGACCGTTTTCGACGCGATCATCAGGGGTACGGCAACCTCGTTATACTCCGCCCAGCCGGCGATCGATGGGCACGTAGGCTCGGCCGTGCTGTCCGTCATAGATCTGATCCGGGCGGAAGAGCTTATTGTCCTTGAGCTGTTCCAGCCAATGCGCTAACCAGCCGCTCACCCGCGCCATCGCGAAAATGGTCGGGAAGAAGTCTTCATCGAGGCCCATCGTTTTGTAGACCACACCGGAGTAGAAATCCACGTTGGCATGGATCCCTTTGCCGGCCAGCAGTTCTTCTCCTACCCGCTCCACCGTTTCAGCCAGCGTGTAGAGTGGAGAACGTCCGTGTTGCGCAAAGAGCTGCCGGGCCAACTGTTGGAGCATGATGGCTCTCGGATCTTTGACCTTGTAGATGCGATGACCGAATCCCATGAGCTTCTGCTTCGCGGCGAGCCGCTTCTTGAGGTAGGGCCGGACATGCTCCACCGATCCGATCTCCTCCAACATCGCGACGGCCTCCTGGGTCGCGCCGCCGTGGAGCGGTCCTTTCAGGGTCCCG
>JANYAJ010000410.1 GCA_025361385.1 Nitrospira sp. | reverse complement strand
ACTTTCTTGTTCACCGCGATCATCATTTCCCGGTTCAACAAAAACTGCAGCAATGGACCTATCCGATCCAAGTTCGATTCAATGAACTTTCGCACCGTAGTCGGCTCAGAAATCTCAAGCTCGAACTCCGTGTCGCCAACTGCATCTCGAAGCGTCAATCCAAACACCAGCACTGTAACCATAGTTTCCTCGCTCCTCGTCGTTCGTATCTCATCTCTCGAATAAGAAATCCCATCGTTTCACGCTTCATGAGCGACGCTTCACGCTCCCCGCGCATGACAGCGAAAACAATCCTGACGTCTGGGATGTCGTTCCGGTAGAGGCTTACTGCCAGTAGGAACATGACAAGAGACACAGGCCTGCTCGGCCCTGATCTCCAGATGTGCGGCATCGGTCGGAACCGGTGGGTTCCGGTCTTTCGGAGTCGGCAACATCGACACGCCGCCGATGACGGCCACGGCAAACAGAATGAAGAGCGCGTCAGCTTTGCGAAACTTCATGCCGGCCTTCTGTCCGCCTGTTGGTCGGCGGCCTCGTAGGCCTCCTGAATAAGCTGAGCCACATGTTTCACCTCCGCCGCTCCCTGTAATCCCGTACGCAATTGAATCATACAGGCCGGGCAACTCGTCGCCACGACCTCGACTCCGCTTTGTTCGACAGCCTTCCGCTTACGTTCGACGATACGCTGCGACGTCTCAAAATCCTTGACGAGATAGGTTCCGGCTCCGCCCGCGCAGCGATCGGCATCCGGCATCTCCACATACTCGACACCAGGCAAGCCTGCCAGAATCGTACGAGGCTCCTTAGTCACTCCCGCCGCTCGCAGATGGCAGGAAGAATGGTAGGCCACCTTGCATGTCTTAGGTTGCTGACTGGCCATGGCCGGTTTGATGGGCGATTGTGACACAAACTGCGAGATATGGGTGACTCGTGTCGCCAAGGCCTGAGCCGCCGCCTGCTCCGGCTCTCCGGCGAACAGAGTTGGATAGTCCTTCAACATGAGGGTGCAGGAGGCACACCCGGTCACGACTTTCTCGTAGCCTGCCATGGAGGCGAGATTGACCCTGGCTCCTTCTTTGGCTAATGCACGATGCCCGTAGGTTTCAATCGGCGTCCCTGAACAGCGTTGCGGCGGAAGATCCGGTTCAACGCCATGCTTCCTCAACACGGCAATCACGGCATCCCCCACCCCGTCGTCGAAATAGTTGGCCGCGCAGCCGTGGAAATAGGCCACCGGAGAGCGGGCCGGTTGTCCGGCCTGGGGAATCAACTCTGGATAACGGTCACGAAGTTGCCGCTTGGCCAATCGAGGGATTACCAGCTTCGGAGAGAGTCGCGCGGTCTCGGCCAGAAGATGCATGAAGGGCTTCGTCACCAGATCGAGCAGCCGCCGCATCAAAGGTCGATCCCAGATCGGCTGACAGATCGCGAGGAACTTCAAAAATCGTTCAAAGATGGCTGTTCGTGCATGAAAACGAAAGATAAGACCCGCCATCTTGTTCGGGTGCTCGGCGCGCCGGTCCAGAATGAGTTGGGAGACATCGACTCCAGCTGGGCAGGCAGTCCGACAAGACTTGCAGTTGAGGCAGGCCTCCACGACTCGCTTCGAATTGAGATAACTGTAGTTCTTGTCGGTGACGATCTCGAACCAACCCCGCGAACTCATGTCTTCCGATTGAAAGACATCGTAGACCGGGCAGACGGCGTTACACTTGGCGCAGGTCGCGCAGACTTTCGACAATCGCACATAGTCGATATGGTCCGTGAAGGGCCGGTCGCTGATCTTGATCCCGGGGTTGAGCATCCCGGTGGGATCGAAGTTTTGCTTCACCTTCACGAACAGGTTATACAGCTCAGGGCCGAACATGGTCTTCACATATTCGGCGCGCACCCGGCCATCCCCATGCTCCCCGCAGATCGAGCCGCCGAATCGGCTCAAGACCGTCTGGTGAATCTCATGATAGCCCTGCACCATCTTGTCGAAATCGCCCTGATCGTTCACATCGAGTAACGGAATAATATGGGCGTTCCCATTCCCGATATGACCAAAAATTGCAACCGGCACATGCTGCCCGGCGAAGTACTCCTCCAGATACCGGATGAGTTCGCTGATCCGCTCAGCCGGCACCACGACATCGTCCACAAAGTTGATGGGCTTCTTCTTGGGATCGAATCGATAGAGCGTCGGATAGAGGGCTTTCCGCGCCTTCCACAATTGGTCCCGCTGCTCAGGATCGAAGGCGATGACCGGATCGGACGTGAGCCGATACCGGCGACAGATTCCGGTCATGCGCTCGGCCTGTTCGCGGAGATCGATCCCTTCTCCGTCGGCATCCAGTTCGATCAGGAGGGTGGCGGCCGCATCGACCGGGATGCCATGCTTCGCCCGCCCGATCAGATTGAGCGTATTGGCATCCATCACTTCCAACGCGCTCGGATGCAACTCCAGCAGCTTCGGCACCGCCTCGCCCACATCTTCTAACCGGTGAAAATGGATGAGCGCCGTCAGGGTTGATCGAGGCTTCTCCACCAGCCTGATGGTCGCTTCACTGAAGAGACCGAGCGTGCCCTCGCTGCCGACGAACAGCTTAGGAAGATCGAAGCAACCACGCTCCAGCCCATCGACGAGACCGAAGAGGTTGTAGCCACAACTGTTCTTGCTGACAGTCGGACGCTTCTGCGAGATCAGCGTAACATTGTCCTGTAGCAGCCGCTTCAAGTCGCGAAGCGGCCTATGTGTCTCTAGTAGCTGGCTGCATTGTGGATCGTCGAACCCATAGGACTTCGCATCCAGCCACTCGCCGGACTGCAAACAAACACGGAGCGCTTCGACATTATCTTTGACGGCACCATAGCGCAGCGTGTGAGGACCGGATGAGTTGTTCGCCAACATCCCGCCCAGCTTGCACATGTCGCCGCTGGAGGGATCTGGACCGAATAGCAAACCGTCACGCGCTAACCGCTTGTTGAGTTCAGCCAGTACGATTCCCGGCTGCACCCGAGCCCAGTGCTCTTCCCGGTTCAGCGATCGGGGCCGGGATCATTCTGGACGTCTCACGGTTGAATCGGGTGTTGGAGCTGAATCGGGAAGAGCACTGGGCTCGGGTGCAGCCGGGAATCGTACTGGCTGAACTCAACAAGCGGTTAGCGCGTGACGGTTTGCTATTCGG
>JANYAJ010000478.1 GCA_025361385.1 Nitrospira sp. | reverse complement strand
GATCTATTTAGAATTTACCCGTTGGGAAGTGGCCGTGAGGGGAGGGCTGGCCAGCTTGCTATGCTTCAGGCCATATCCCAGGTAGACCACAATGCCGATGGCAGTCCAAACGACGAACCTGACCCAGGTCACCCAGGGAAGAAAACTCATAAGGCCGAGACAAGCCAGCATGCCAAGAATGGGAACAAGCGGCATGAACGGCAGGCGGAATGGACGGGACTGGTTGGGCTTTGTGTAGCGCAGAATGACGACTCCAATACAAACGAGAACAAACGCGAAGAGCGTGCCGATATTCGTCATATCAGCCGCGTCGCCGATAGGAATCAGCGCAGCGAGCGTAGCCACGCCAATGCCCGTGAGAATGGTGGCGTAGTGCGGCGTGCCATAGCGTGGATGCACGGTTGAGAGCCAAGGGCTCAAGAGGTGATCGCGCGACATGGCGAAGAAGACCCGAATCTGACCCAGCATCATCACAACGAGTACGCTGGTGATCCCGGCGACGGCTCCAATCGCCACAATCGCGGAGCCCCACTTGAAACCCACCATACTCAACGCTTCAGCCACTGGCGCATGGACGTCGATCTGCGAAGAGGGTATCAACCCAGTCAACACAGCGGCCACGGCAATGTAGAGGACCGTGCAAATGCTCAGTGAGGCGATAATGGCGATCGGGAGATCTCGTTGAGGGTTTTTCGCTTCCTCGGCAGTCGTTGAGATGGCGTCGAATCCGATATAGGCGAAGAACACAATCGCCGCTGCGGCACCGACGCCGGCGAATCCCTGTGGCATGAAGGGTGTCCAGTTGTCTGCGTTCACGGCGGGCGTTCCCACCGCAATGAAAAAGAGGATGACGGCGAGCTTCAAACAGACAATGATGCCGGTGGCGCGAGCGCTTTCCTTGATTCCAATGACCAGAATGATGGTAACGAGCAGCACGATGATGGCGGCGGGAAAGTTTGCCACACCCCCATCGGGTCCTCCTGGCGGATGTGTCGCCCAATGTGGAAGTTCGAGCCCAGCCAAGCTGAGTAGTTTATTGAAATAGCCGGACCACCCGATGGCGACGGCGACACAGGCCACTCCATATTCGAGAATCAAGTTCCAGCCGGTAATCCAAGCCAGAAATTCTCCCAACGTGGCATATGAATAGGTATAGGCCGAGCCGGCCACGGGAATCATGGTAGAGAACTCGGCATAGCAGAGGGCCGCGAGAGCGCAGGTCAGGCCGGAGAGCACGAACGATAAGATAATTCCAGGCCCTGCCCCAGGCCGGTGGGCATCGCCGACGATGGCGGTGCCAATCAGAACGAAGATGCCAGTGCCGATGATCGCCCCGATGCCAAGCGCAGTCAGATCCCATGCCGTAAGAGTCTTTTTCAACCGATGGTCGGGATGGTCTGCGTCTGCGAGGATCTGCTCGATAGATTTCGTTTGAAAGAGGCGGCGGATCATTGCCCCTCCCGTGCTGATGAAAGGCGAGGCCGTCGGCTGGTCGAGCGGTTTTCGTTCCATATCCAGTGAAGTATAGCAGGCGACTCTACAGGGCTCGCAGTCTGGCCCGAAACGGACGCCTCTATGCTCATGATGCAGAGCGGCGGGCGGCGCGCAAAAATGCCTCGAACAGGCGCCGGTGGAGGAGATGCTGCTCGAAAAGAAATTCAGGATGCCACTGGATGCCGAGAAAAAATCGCTGAGTCGGCGATTCGATCGCTTCCACGATACCATCGGGAGCCACCGCGCTGGCAATCAACGACGGCGCGACGGCCTTAACCGATTGATGGTGGGAACTGTTCACTCGCATCGAAACCGACCGAACGATACGGCGTAACAGGCTGCCTGGTGCCACGGTTACGGTATGACTGAGATTCGTCGCAGAAGTCCGTTGCCGATGCTGAAGCGGTTTCGCGACCTGAGAAGCAATGTCCTGAAATAAACTGCCGCCGCAGGCAACGTTCATCGTCTGCATGCCTCCACAGATACCGAGCAACGGGAGATCGGCTTTTCTTGCCAGGTGCACGACGTCTAGTTCGAAGTTCGCGCGACGCGCACTGACGATACCGAACGGAAAACGTTGGCGCTCGCCGTACAATATTGGGGGCAAGTCCGGCCCGCTTCCGGTGAGGAGGAGTCCGTCAAGCTGCCGTAGAAGGCGTCGTCTCGTGGATTGATCTGCAAGGAGAGGAAGGACGAGCGGGATGCCTCCCAACTCTTCGATGGCACGAATGTACCGTGCGCGTAAAAAATAGGTGGGCTCGCGCCCACCCCATTCTTTCCGATCACCGGCGTTGAAGTCTGGTGTGACGCCGATGATCGGTTTCATCGGCTAGCGGATGGGTTCCGGAGCAGAGGCAGAGGCCGGTGCGTCGTTCGACTCGGCGACCCCCAGGAAGCGGATGGGCCGATTGCCTTGGAGATGATCCGGGGTCAGGATATAGGTGCCGTAGAGGCTTGTGGTCCAGATGCTTTTTGCCGCTTGTTCATTCCCGCCGGAAAACGCATAGGCGAGTCCTCCGACAACCCCTCCACCGATGGCGAAGGCCAGCTTCAGCGGAAGATACAACAGGGTAGAAACACCGGCAGCGGCCTGCATGCCCGCGCTTGATGCGCTTCCACCTTCTGTGCCTTCTTGACTCCAAGCCGAGGGCACCATGGTGACGGTGCAGAGGACCAGGAGCAGAAGGGCTGCCACAAGCTTGAAGCTGGAGCCAGCATGGGATCGATTGGATGACGATGAATAGATGTTCACGAAAAATCCTCCTTCTTCGACAGCGCAAGCTGAGCGGTAGGTAATGGTTGACCCCGAAGCCACTACACCTCTGATTTAGGGGTAGTGGGGTTATAACAAATTCAACACTGATTGCAAACCCCCTGCCGCGCTCAGGGAGAGAGCTTCATGGAGCGGTGACATCTCTCTGTATGAGGTCCAGTTCAGTGGCAATGTACGAGGTGATGAAGTTCGTTCGCTTGATCACCGTATCGCGAGCCTCAACAATCCATGTGTCGTCTGCGAGACATTGGTTGTCTTGCGTGATGCCAGAATGCAGCAGTAAGTCGAGCTTGCACCAGCAGACGGCTTGAATGAACAGTTCGTGCGCTCGCTCCTCATGCGCGAGGCGATCTTCCTCTGGGAGATCGCTCAAGGCCTGTGCCAGCCAGTGAGAAAACGCCACATCAGCCTGGAGCTGATCGATTTGTGCGTCGGTGATCGCAACGGCGACCTGGACTCCGCCCTTCCAACTCCGCTTCTTGACATTGAAAACACAGGAGGAAGTGAAGGGTCTTCCCTCCACCGGTTGTGGTCCGACAAACAGGGTCACACGAAATTGAGAAGGTTCTGGTCCATGCTCGACGGTCATGCGGCGTATTGTACCATGATCGTCGATCTCCTAGCCGCCTCATTGACGGCTAGCTGAGCCGACGAATATGATGCCTCTATGATAACCAAAGCCATGCAGCAACGTATCAGCGAGATTCAGCAGTCGCTTCGCGATGCCGGAGTCGACGGCTGGCTCTTCTATGACTTCCGCTACAGCGATCCCCTCGCCTATCGCATCCTCCAGCTTGACCCGACCCTCCATGTGACGAGGCGCTGGTATTACTGGATTCCCGCGCAGGGATCTCCTGTCAAACTGTTGCATCGCATCGAGCCGCACGTACTGGATACCTTGCCGGGACAGACCGACTGTTATGTGTCGTGGGAGCAGCAACGGCAGATCCTCGGGCGCCTGCTCGCGGGAAGCCCTCGTATCGCGATGCAGTATTCTCCGCTAAATGCGGTGCCCTACGTGTCGCGCGTGGATGCCGGCACGATCGAACTGATCAGGAGTTACGGCGTCGAGGTGGTCAGTTCGGCGGATTTGATCCAGATATTCGAAGCCTGCTGGACGGACCGTCAACTCGAGTCGCATCAATATGCCGCTGCGGCGCTCCGGCGCATCGTCGACGAAACGTTCGGCCATGTGCATGAGGAGATCGCGCAAGGGCAAAGTCTCACTGAATATGGAGTCCAGCAGTTCATCTTGTCTCGCATATGCGATGCCGGGATGGTCACGTCGAGTGCACCGATTGCGGCCATCAATGCTCACAGCGCCGATCCCCATTATGGTCCGACAGAGGTTGGGTCAGCCGACGTCACTCGCGATGCGCTGTTGTTGATCGATCTCTGGGCCAAACGAGCGGAAGCCGGTTCGGTGTACGCCGATATCACCTGGACCGGCTATGTCGGCAAGATGGTGCCGGCAAAACAGCGCGAAATATTCGACTTGGTCCGGGCGGGACGAGACGCGGCCTTGACCTTCGCCAAGACAGAAATTTCTGCCGGCCATCGCCCGTTCGGCTGGGAGGTCGACGCGGCCTGCCGCCACGTCATCCAGCAAGGCGGTTATGGCGATCAGTTCGTCCACCGCACGGGCCATTCCATCGGTGAAGAGGTCCATGGCAACGGAGCCAACATCGATGGCTTGGAAACACAAGATACCCGCCGTCTCATGCCGAAAACCTGCTTCTCAATCGAGCCGGGCATCTATTTACCCGGCGAGTTTGGGATTAGGAGTGAACTGGATGTGTACCTCTCCGACCGTGAGGCGCTGGTGTTTGGATTGCCGTTGCAGACCGAAATCATACCGATTTTCTAGCCCCGCCCTTCCTTGACAGTGCCGCCTCCTGGCCTATAGAGTTGCTTCGATTCTCAATAGGGGCAGGGTCGGCGGCGATTTACAGGATAAAGGAACCACGCCATGTTTGGTACCATGGGGATCTCGGAACTGATCATCATCCTCGTCATTGTCCTCATCATTTTCGGGGCAGGCAAGCTCCCCCAAATCGGTGAAGGGGT
>JANYAJ010000443.1 GCA_025361385.1 Nitrospira sp. | reverse complement strand
CGGCCACCATTACCGCCTACATTGTCCAAGTAGCGCTCGGCGATCTGCCCCATGGCAGCATTGGCTACCAGAGCATTTTTGCAGCCGGACTTACGCTGGCCGTCATAACCTTCGCCTTTAACATCCTCGGACATATGATGCGGAAACGGTTTCGGGAGGTGTACTGATGCCGACACAGTCCTCCCCACATCCTCACCCTTCTATCGCAAAGCGGAAGATCGCCGAGGCACTGTTCAAGCTATTGGGTATTAGCTCTCTCGCCATCGCAATCGGAACGCTGGTGTTGTTGTTTGGGGCGCTTCTCTTTCAAGGTATCACCCGAATCGACTGGCAGTTCCTCATGTCATTTCCGTCTCGTCACGCCGCGCAAGCGGGCATCCTTTCGGCATGGGTCGGTTCGACCTTGATCATGCTGGTGACCGCGGTCGTGGGTGTACCGCTGGGCGTCGCGGCGGCGATCTATCTGGAAGAGTATGCGCGGAAATCCTGGATGACCGAATTGATCGAGATAACGGTCACGAACCTGGCCGGCGTGCCCTCGATCATCTATGGTTTGCTGGCGCTCGGGCTGTTCGTCTACATCCTGGGCCTGGGCGAAAGCATCCTTGTGGCCGGCCTCACGCTGGCACTCTTGATTCTTCCGGTGGTCATCGTCACCACGCGTGAGGCAATTCGAGCGATTCCTGTCGAGATCCGCGAGGCGGCGTATGCGTTGGGCGCCACCAAGTGGCAGACTACGGCACATCACGTGCTCCCCTATTCCGCTGCTGGCATTCTGACGGGCATTATTCTGGCTTTGAGCCGGGCCATCGGAGAGACCGCCCCCATCGTCACGATCGGCGCACTCACCTTTATTGCGTTTCTGCCTCCGGCTCCCTTCACGACGCACCCGCCCTATTTCTCGTTTGACTGGCTCATGTCCCCCTTTACAGTCATGCCCATTCAGATGTTCGGATGGGTGTCGAGGCCCGGCGAAGACTTCATCGGCAACGCGGCGGCGGCCGGGGTGCTGTTAGTCGGGATGACCCTCACGATGAACGGAGTCGCCATCTATTTGCGATACCGCATGCGCAAGCAGGTGAGCTGGTAGCATGGATGTCGCCGACTCGATGCACCCTCAGGAATGGCCCAAACCCCTCAAGGCAGAGACTCGAGACCTCAGTTTCTCCTATGGAAACCGCTTGGCTTTGAAAAACTTATCGGTCCCCATCGCCGAATACCAGATTACGGCCTTGATCGGACCGTCTGGCTGCGGAAAGTCCACCTTCCTTCGTTGCTTTAACCGGATGCATGACCTCTATTCGGGAAACCGATATGAAGGTGAAATTCTCCTGTACCCGGATCAACGCAACATTCTCGCACGCGAAGTCGACCCCATCGAAGTGCGGATGCGGATCGCCATGGTATTTCAAAAGCCGAACCCCTTTCCCAAGTCCATTTATGACAATGTCGCCTACGGATTGAGGGTACGAGGGACCAGTGAACGGCAGCTCTTGGATGAAAAGGTCGAGCAGGCGTTGCGAAACGCGGCCTTGTGGGAAGAGGTGAAGGACCGGTTAACCGCTCGGGCAACTTCCCTCTCCGGTGGCCAGCAGCAACGTCTCTGTATTGCCAGGGCGTTGGCGACCGAGCCGGAATTGCTGTTATTGGATGAACCGACGTCGGCCCTCGACCCGATCGCCACGGCCAGTATTGAAGAATTGTTGCTCGACTTGAAAAGTCGTGTGACAATCCTGATCGTCACACACAATATGCAGCAGGCAGCGCGGGTGTCCGATTGGACAGCCTTCATGTACCTCGGCGAATTGGTGGAGTTTGGCCTCACCAAACAGCTCTTTACGACACCTTCCAAGAAGCAGACAGAAGACTATATCACCGGGCGATTTGGTTGAACCATATGAGACAACGCCATTTTGACGAAGAACTCGTCGAGTTAAAGACCAAGCTCCTGCGCATGGCCGGTCTGGCCGAAGATCAGATCGACAAAGCGCTCACCGCATTGGTAAACCGCGACTCGACCCTGGCCAGGCAGGTGATCGAGCGGGATCACCAAGTCAACGCCTTGGATGTGGAGATCGACGAAGATTGTATCCGCCTGCTGGCGCTCCATCAGCCGGCCGCGCGAGACTTGCGACTGATCACGACCGCGATGAAAATCGCCACCGAACTCGAACGCATCAGCGATCTGGCAGAAAATGTCTGCGAGCGGGCGATCGAACTGAACGAAGAGCCGCAGTTGAAGCCCTATATCGACATCCCACGCATGGGGCGGTGGGCGCGGACGATGGTGAAAGAAAGCATCGACGCGTTCGTGAAGGACGACGCCATCCTCGCGCGAAAAGTGCTTGCAGACGACGACTTCGTCGACGATCTCATGGAACAGCTGTTCCGTGAACTGCTCTCATTCATGCTCGAAAGCCCGCAAACCATTACACGAGCCATTCGCTTAAGCTTCATCGCCAAATACCTCGAGCGGATGGCCGACCATGCCACCAACATCGCCGAACTCGTGGTCTATCTCGTCGAGGGTAAAATCATTCGCCACACCACCCCTCCGGCATCTTCCACAAACAACCTCTCGCAATAGTAATACCCTGCGTCACGCACTCGATTGCTCACGTGAGAGACGATATCGACAGATGCCGCGCACAATGGTTGCCCCATACAGGCACCGCAAGTTATGCCGCTACCCCAAACAATGGTTCCTGTCTGGGTTCAAGGTTCTAGTGCAACACCGGTATCCTGGTCGAACCAGGAACCAAGGAGTTGCACATGGCCCCGTATCACCGCTTGAGTTTGGTCGAGCGCGAGGAGTTGAGTCGCATGTTGGCCGCTGGGGCGAGTCTTCGAGCCATCGGACAGGCGCTGAGCCGTGCCCCGAGCACCCTATCCCGTGAACTGACACGCCACCAGGCTTCGCCCCTCACCTATCGCGCGGTGATCGCACACCAACGCGCGCAGCGCTGGGCCCACCAGCCCCGCAAACCTCGGAAGCTCGCGGTCCAGCCCCGCCTGCGCGCCGTCGTCTTCCGCCTGCTCGCGCAGCGCTGGTCCCCCGAACAGATTGCACGCGGGTTGCCGCAACGGTATCCTCACGCCTCGGCGATGCGGATCTCGCATGAGGCAATCTACACGTATCTCTATGCGTTGCCGCCGGGCAGGTTCAAGCGGGAGCTGGCCTGGTATCTGCGCCGCCGGCATCGGTTTCGTCGGCCCCGCAAGGTGCGGCTGTCGTCTCGGCCTATTCAGGACT
>JANYAJ010000442.1 GCA_025361385.1 Nitrospira sp. | reverse complement strand
TGGCCACCCATGTGAAACAGCTCTCGATCCCACAGGCCTATTTCGAGGAGCTGATTAAGGGCGTGGGCATGGACCTCTCGGCGACACGATACGCGTCGTTTCAAGATCTCTCGCTCTACTGCTATCGCGTCGCATCGGTGGTCGGACTCATCTGCCTGCATATTTTCGGGCCGACCTCAGCCAGGGCCCAAGACTATGCCGTCTCTCTCGGCATGGCATTCCAACTGACGAACATTCTACGGGACATCGAAACCGACGCAGCCCAGGGCCGCATCTACCTACCGCAGGAAGATCTCATAAAATTCGGATGCACCGAGCAGATGATCCTCCAGCGTCAGGAGAGTGAAGAACTCCGAAAGTTGCTTCGCTTCGAAGCCGCACGAGCCCATGAGTATTACGCCAAAGCACAAGCGGCGTTCGAAGCCCTGCCGGCGCAGGACCGGCGCGCGCTGACCGTCTCGGAAATCATGCGTGCGGTCTATTTCCGCATCCTGAAAAAAATCGAGGATCCAGGACATCGGATTTTCGGTCCTCGAGTCCGACTCTCAACCAATCACCGGCTGGCCCTTGCAGCCGGAGTCTGGCTCCGCTCAAAATTCTCGTGACGCCCACGCACGCTCAGTCCGTTGTGATTCTTGGTGGAGGCCCGGCCGGGCTCACCGCCGCCTATCGTCTCATCCACCATGGCTATCGAGTCACGGTCGTCGCCCCTCAGCCACTCTTGGCAGACGCCCCCCCTAGTACGCCTGCGCACGACAGCCCTGACGCACTCACGATCCTCGGCTGCCATCACGCAACGCAGGCCTTACTGCGCTCCCTCCATGCCGGCCTCCAGCAGCCGACACAGCGAGACATCTCCCTAGAGTTTCGCCTCAACGAGAGTACCATCGCCCGTTATCCGCGTGCCTGGTTCCCCGCCCCCCTTCATACCTGGGTCAGCCTGCTGAGATTTACAGGCCTTCCCTGGAGAGAACGATGGCGATTGGTCTCCCGGTTGGAACGGCTATGGGAAGGCGATGAACGCCTGCCTGCCGACCTGGAACAGCGCACCGCCGACGAATGGCTTGCGTCAATCGGACAAAGCGCGCAGACGTGCCGTATCGTCTGGAATCCTCTCGCGCGCTGGCTGACGGGCAATGCACTCTCTGCGCTGTCCGCCGATGCCTTCATCACATCGTTGCGGCCCTTGTTCCTGAGCACTCGTCACGAGAGCCGCATCTCGGTTGTCCAGGACTCGCTGCAGACCTGCCTGATACAACCCATCACCGAGAGACTGACGACGGGCGGAGCGACCATCTTACGCAATACCGGCTCGGCACAGTTCCGGTATGAGCGAGATCACATCACGGGCGTCCTGTTGAGGAATGGGTCACTGCTGCAGGCCGATTGGTATATCGCCGCCCTGCCCCCGCAGCAACTCACACCATTACTTCCGGAACGATGGCTGACCCGCTATGCCTACTTTCAGCAGCTTGCGGAATTAGTGTCGCAAGACGGCACCCTCGTGCATCTGCAAGCCGAGCAACCCTGTGCCTCCCCTCGCCTCATCCTCTTAGGCGATACCGTGTTTCACTCGGTGCTCGTCACAACGGCAACGCCTGACCGTACAGACTTCTCGCTCATCACGACCGACCATCAACTTGCGCAGACTCGACTGGACTTCAACGTTGAGGGACTCATTCCTGACATGCTCAAGTCGTTAAGACTTCTCCGCCCCGGATGCAGGCTCGGGCCGATCCACCGCCGAACGATACCTAACGCCATCCTCTCACTCAGGCCCGGCACGAAATTGCATCGGCCCATCCAACGGAGTCCCATAGCCAACTTGCTCGTGGCTGGAGCCTGGACCGATACCGGATGGCCGCCCAACCTCGAAAGCGCGATTGTCAGTGGCAACCATTGTGCCGATGCCATCGCGCTCCAATAGATCCGCTTGACGGTAGCAATATCCACTGGTAGGTCTATGAGTATGAGACAGCCGTTGGTGAAACGCGCCTTACTAGCAGTCATTGTGCTGATGTTCACCGGATGCGCACCCGGTTCCTTTGAGCGTGGTGGCAATCCACAGGGACTGAGTCAGCGAGATCTGGAACGGGACTATATGGAATGTGAGTATAAAGCGAGGCTAGCGAACGAAAACCAGTTCTACAACCAGAGCACACCTTTTCCCTTCGGCCCAGGCCCCCAAAGCCCGATCGACCATGCTCGCGCACTGCACGGGATCTCGACGATCAATGCGATGAGGGATACTTGCTTGGCGGCCAAAGGCTACCGAGTCGAGTAGACGGACGGTGAAAAAGGCCTCCGGCTTCGTTCCCTGCCTTCGCCGAAGCGGCTTCTCACAGGCAGGTCGCATCGTTCATGTTGCCGCTCTCGCCCCCTCACTCACATTGACAAGATTGGCACAGCTTCCTAAGATATCGGGCATATTCCTCATGGCTCCATTCCATCATGACCACGACACCCCTTCAAGAGCTGGCGAAATCTCTCCATAATTGCCAGCTGTGCAAACTGGCAAAACTCGGCCGGCGCCAGGTCGTATTCGGTGTGGGAAATCCGCATGCGACGGTGATGTTCGTCGGGGAAGCGCCTGGCTTCTATGAGGACCAGCAGGGGGAACCGTTCGTCGGGGCTGCAGGAAAACTCTTAAACGAACTCCTGGAATCGGCGGGACTGTCACGGAGTGACATCTACATCGCGAACGTGATCAAGTGCCGCCCCCCGAACAACCGCGACCCGGAGCCAGATGAAGTCGAGACGTGCAAACCGTTTCTGCTGCAACAGATTGCCATGATCCGTCCCACACTCGTGTGCACGTTGGGAAATTGGGCGACGCAAACGTTGCTGGAACGAAAGGTAGGGATTACCAAGGTTCGCG
>JANYAJ010000408.1 GCA_025361385.1 Nitrospira sp. | reverse complement strand
GCGAGAAAGTCGCCTCGCTTCCGGCCTTTACATCGACCGGGCGGATGACTAAATCGGCTTCGGGCATCGGTGGGGGTGATGGCGGGGCACCGATCTCGTTCCCACGTCGCTGCATTTTCTCGGATAGCTGTGCGCTCAGAGTGGGAGGAGTTGAGGGTTGGAGAAGGACCGTCCGGTCACGACCTGCTGAGGCAATGAGTGTATCATCGGGCGATACGGCTACAGACCACACCGGCCCTTTGTGCCCGCTCAACGTGTGACGTTCATTGCCGGTTGCGACATCCCAGACCCGCACCGTGCCATCGGCGCCCCCTGAAACCAAGGCACGTCCATCAGCGGTTAGCGCAATCCCATACACCGCGCCCTTATGGCCAGTCAGCGTGAGATGCTCTTGCCCGCTTTCGAGATCCCAGATACGAATCGTGCCATCAGCCGCAGCGCTGGCGAGCCACTGGTTGTTCGCTTGAAACACGATGCTGTGAACCGCGCCGATATGGCCTGTCAGCGCGCTCCGCTGCTTTCCGGTCGCCAGATCCCATAGATGCACTTGCATGTCGCTGCTGCCGGTGGCGAGCACTTTGCCATCTGGAGAGAAACGAATCGCAAACACGATGCCGAACTGCCCGCGAACGGACTTGAGTTCTTTGCCGGTCGCTACTTCCCACAACCGAAAGCTGCCGTCGTTTCCGCCGGTGGCAATGGTTTTTCCGTCTGCGGAAAAGGTGACGGCGCGGACAGCTCCGAAGCTGGAGGTCACCGCGTGCAGTTCCCGCCCGGTAGCCACATCCCAGATCCTCAGCGAGGTGTCGGCACTTCCGGATGCGATCGACTTTCCATCTGGTGAGAAGGCTACCGTGTGAACGGCACCCATGTGGCCGCGCAAAATACGCAGGTCGCGGCCAGTGTCCGGTTCCCAGAGGCGAATGGTCTGATCGGTTCCGGCAGAAGCGATGATCTGTCCGTCGGGAGAAAAAGCGACAGCGAGAATCTCATTAGAATGGCCGGCCAGCAGGCGGGTGGTTTCCTCACGTGCGAGGGAGATAACGGGGAGGCCTGTGATTGCAGCAGCAAGAAGCCCGATCCAGATGGTTCGGTACATGATGCGGATACGGTCCTGTCCGCTCATGGCACGCTCCTCTGACTGGCATGTTCAGCGAATTGGAAACCCCTGAACTCAGCCGGTATGAACGGCCTGAAAACGGCTGATCTCACCTCCGGACTTGCGCCCATTCGCACTCGTACGTCGATGCCATACCCTGCAAGGTTCAACGCAACTGGAGCGGTGCGTAAGTCTATTGAGATGAAGCCACAGAAGTCAATGAATTGTGGGGGGAATCCTACGAAAGCAGGGTATCAGAGGACACAATAACAAGTCGAAACGCTCTCCCGCGCACTTCGCTCCGCTCCCTATTCAGGCAGCGCACGCAAGGAGATGGCTATCGTAGGCAGTATTAATTGATCTCAGAATCTTCTCTGGCTCATGTTGATCACTTGCCAGCGAAGTGGTGCGCCCGACAGGACTTGAACCTGTAGCCTTCTGATCCGTAGTCAGATGCTCTATCCATTGAGCTACGGGCGCGTAGGAGAAGCACAGTTTCACCGGGCCCCACGCGTCACGCTCTCACGAGCCATGCGGAGAGTGAAGGGCGGTCGGATCACGCTGCAGAGAGGGGTTATACAGGTGTCTGGCCTGGCGGGTCAAGGGATCGCAGAAACTTTAGAGTATGGGCTTGCTCACTTCAGTGGAACAGGGGCTTTCATTGCCTGCACTATCGAATGCACTGATGCAGAAATAGTAAGTCCTGCCAATGGTGAGATTCGGGGCATTGTAGGCGGCGACAGGTCCTAGGGTGATGGGAGGATTGTACAGCCGTGATTGTGTTCCGATGTAGACTTTATATCCGGCTAGATCTGCTTCTGTGTTTGCGGTCCAGCTGAGACCAATGGATCTCGTTGTGATGGGTGTCGGCTGGCTGAGGATGAGAGAGACAGGGATCTGTTGGGGGGAATTGGCGGCCCCCGAAGCTGTGACCGCGATGACGGTGCTATACGTGCCTGCCGCCAGTCCTTGGATGCTCACGCTCGCGCTCACCTGATCGGTTTCCGTGGTGGTCGTGCCTGCGGCAGTATTGAGCGCCAACCATGCGGCAGATTCCACCATGCTCCACGTGAGCGTCCCGCCGGTTGGATTGACCAGATTCATGGTCTTCGCAAGAGGATTCGTTCCTCCGACTGTTCCTGAAAAGCTCAGGCTTGCCGGATTGAGCAGCATGCTGGGGGTTGGCGTCGTCACACCTCCTGAGACGATCAGTCTCACGGCAACGGACTCAGTCTGGTAGTGGCCATAGCGGTCTGCGATGGCGATCTGAACGGTGCTGCTGTAGCTGCCGGCTGAAAGGCCCAGCTGGTTCACTTGCACGGTGATCGTATCTTTCTCCCTTGTGATGATCCCAGATGCCGGGGATACCGCGAGCCAGGGCGAGGTTTCCGTCACTGTCCAATTCCTGGCCACAAGCGTATTCTTTGAAAACGTCACGGCTTGAGCTGGCGGGGTGGGCCCACCGGATGTCGCCGTAAAGGTGAGGGTGCTGGGTGCATAGGAGAAGGCCCAGAGCTCAGATGGGTCGAGAAGGCTCACTACAGCGATGGGCACCCAGAGTGCGAGAGCAAAAATCGTTTTGAAATATTGCATGCTGTGCCGTCCAGTTTATTGTGTTATTGCGCGAGTGCGGTGACGCAGGTCATCCTGCTTGTTTGTTCAGTCTTCTTGAAGTGCTGCTTCAGCAATCGCTGTGCCACTGCACAAGGGGAGAGGAGTAAGACCTGAACAAGGCCTGTTTCTGGCGACTTGTGATGAGGCAGCTGGAAACGGTCGACTAAGAGATTCTGTAGAGACCGTACGGTAACACCTTCAATTCATCGACTGTAGGGAGAGCGGTACGTCTTCGAGGTCGTTCGTCTCCATATCGTTGTAGACGTGCTGTGCGCGTCTGGAGTTGTGCAATCGTCAACCAAGAAAGAAAAAACGATGTTCAGATTTCCCTCTCTCAGGTAGGATGACGTCGGACTGTGGCCTGCGAAACTCACCGGGGGATCCTGCACGCGATGTCGAACCAGCAAGATACTCAACAGGGGATTCATGTGCCGGATACGTCGAGAGGCTTCTCGGGCGTGATTCAACTCGTGATCCAATGGACGGTTGGCACAGTGCTTGTCGTGCTCATGGGATCGTGGTTGGTGTGGTGGGCCATACATCTTCAGCGGCAGTTCGCGGAAGACGAGATCCGGGCTGCCTGTCAACGGGTCATGCCTGATTCGGTGCAACGGTGCGTAGATACGGTGGTGATTCAGCGGGGTGGCGCAAGGCGATGAGTAGAGGATGGATGAGCCGCCTGAGTTCCACGACTGGCATCATACTGACCTTTTGTGCGTTCTTGATGAGCGCACAGGCAGTTGTGGCACAAGAGCCCGGTGAAGAGAAACGCCAACGGTTCGAGATTGCTGCCGGCACATGGTTCAGCGCAGGCGACACCCATTGGGCACACAATGCGACGTCCGCATCGGCGTTATTAGGGAATCCTTCCTCCAAGCTCACCTATAAAGATGGTGGAACGACTGTTTTTGATGTTGCAGGCACCTACTGGTTCACGCACCGATGGTTCGGGCGGCTCAATGGAGGGATAGCGGGTATCGGTGGCGGACGCCTCACGGACGATGACTATCTCGCGGCGGACGGGGGCCGTCCTTCCTCACGAACGACTAGCAACCTGAACGGCGACGGGATGTGGTATCTCAATGCGGACCTTGGCGGGCGAGTAAAGAACTTCGCCAATCACCGTGGGTGGCTGGACTTGTTTGGCGGGTTTCAGTATTGGCATACGGAGTATTCGGCCGTCGGTCTCGGGCAAGTGACCTGTACCACCGCTGGTTCGACCATAGACCTGGGCGGGGGACATGTTTTGTGCAATCCGGGTGGCCCTACTCGTCCTGTAGGGAGCGGAGAAAATATCATTACTAATACGACGAATTGGTATTCGGTTCGGTTGGGTGGGCGTGCGGAGTATCGTGTGACAAGGCAGCTTAGTCTTCAAGCGAGTGTGGCTCTTCTTCCGCTCAGTATCATGGAGAATAAAGATATTCACCATCTCAGAACTGACTTACAACAGAATCCGAGCATTTCAATGGTAGGCATCGGTATTGGAGCGGATGCTGACGTCGGCGCCAAGTTTATGTTTACCAAGAACATCGGACTAAACGTTGGGTATCGTGTCTGGTGGAATCATATGTACGATGGGAATGTGACATTTCATAACGCAGGTAGCTCGTCTCAAGAGTTTCCTCTGACCCAGTTCCAATCCCTCCGGTACGGCCTCACTGCAGGCCTCAACTTCGCATTTTGATATCAAGCGGGCGTGATGATGTTATCGGCGGCGTCCTGACGGCAGGGTTTCGTCTTCGTACTGTTCAAAGAGCTTCTTAGCTTCTGGGTGCAGATGGCCTGGATGGCCATGAGGGATGCCCACGGTGCGGAAGAGCGGTGCGAGCTTACCGTTCGGGTGCAAGTAGCCGGCGCGAAGAGGGACCGTTCGCGTACTATGACGGATCAGATGGCAAGGAGTCGGTCTGATCGTGGTGAGCCAGTCGGCAATGTCGTGCGGGTTGCCGATCGACGCAGAGAGCAAGAGCAGTTTGGCTTGGCTCGGGCAGAAAATGATCGTTTCTTCCCAGACGACACCCCGCTCTGGATCCGCAATATATTGCGACTCGTCCAAAATCACGAGACCTAACGTATCGAGCCGTACATCGATCTCACCGCCGCCTGCGTCGTAGAGCAGATTTCGCAAAATCTCCGTCGTCATAATCAACAGGGGCGCTTGCCCATTGTCTCGCCGATCGCCGGTCAGAATACCGACCTGATCGGCCCCGAATATTTTTGAAAATTCCGTATACTTAGTATTCGAGAGGGCCTTGAGGGGCGAGGTATAAATGACGGTTCGATTCTCCGCGATGGCCCGACGGGCCGCTTCGACTGCGACATAGGTCTTTCCGCTTCCCGTCGGAACGCTCACGACGACGTCGCCCTCTCGCAGTTTGGCGATGGCATCTTCTTGCCAGGCATCGGGGACAAAGGTTTGCGGCGGCGGCACCCCCAGTCCCTCCAACCAGCTTGAGAGCGTAATCCCCGGTTCCTGGGAGTCCGGCTCAACCGGCCTATACCCGGCGCGGCGCGGCGCAGCTGCGGGTTTCGGTTTTCGCACAGCTGGGGCTTGGGGTGGGGCTGGGGCCGGGCGAGCCTCTCGCTCACCGATCAAGGTCTGGAGGTCGGACTCGAATCCTGGTCGATTCTCAGCAGAATGGCGCAGCAACACTTCGATCAAGCGGCGTTTACCCGCGCGAAAATGCCGTTGCACTCGCCCGCGCGCAAGTCGATGTAGGAGGGCGATCGGTTGTTGAGCTAGAAGTTGTTCGAGTTCTTCGATGGTCATTGTTGCCTCGTTGGTCGTGACGCGTGACGCGGGGGGCGTCCGAATCCGTGTACGAGATACGCTTTACGAGTGGCGAGCGATGCCTTCACGGTAATTCCTCCAGCACACCACGGCGGAGGGCAGCAATTGCTCGTGAGGCGCTGTCTGCCAATCCTGGGTGTGTGCCTTTGAGCGTGCGCAGCTGCGAGAGAAACTCCAACGTGCGTGCTAAGAGGCGATAAATATCCCCTTCGGCCATCGTGGTGCTCTTACAGAGACCGATCCAGGTGAGCGAAGGATCGCCGATCCACCGCTCCGTCACCGCGGCAATGTCGGCCCGCAAGAGCGGGGGATCTTCATGTGGCGCGAGCGACACCGCCAGCTTTCGGACCTGCCCGAGTAAGGAACCCAATCCGGAACTAACGCGAGGAAAGGCGCCGGGGCGATCGTCGTCATGTGCGATGCTCGACATGACAGCGGCCAACATGGCGGGATCGGCTCCATTGAACGCATCGGCCCGGAGCAATTCGGTGATGAGCAGCGAATGGTCGATGCGGATGAGTCTGGCCCATTCGCCATCATCGGTGAGCCGGGACGTCGGCGAGAGGTACCCGAACTGTTGCAGAACGTCGATTTTCTCCTGGAAGCGATGCCACAGACTTGTGCGCAGTGCCTGAATCGATTTGATATGGCGTTGTTGTTCCTGCCGAAGTTTCGAAGCGAGGGGATAGTCACTTTGACAGGCGGCGCGCGACGGACAGGTTGGGCAGGCAAAGTCGCCCAGGGTTTGTACGATCGCGTCCGGAATCGGTTCATCGTCTTTTGGAATCAGGATGGGAAGTTCCGGCAGCCTGGTCGGCAACTCGTCCAGTTGCCGGAGTAACTCTTCTACACTCTCCGGCGTGCACCAGGGATAGACTGGCGCGTCCACGCAGTCGAGGATACGGTCGGAGACTTCGGTGACTGTGGAGGAGGGAGATTCGGTAATGCCTCCGCCCTGACGCAGGGCTGTGACCATCGGGCTCTTTTGTCCCTTGCTGCGGTATTGCCGTAGGACGACGCCGCGGCTCCGTCCGAAGCTCACCACGCGACCCGGGGTGAGAAAGTGAAAGCGCGCGGCCACTTCCGGCGGCTCGTGCCTTCTGACGGGAGCGCGGTGCGATTTTTGGCGCCGGACCTGGTCGAAGGTCTGCCATTCGCTGATCCAGTCGGTGCAAACGCGCGGCCCGAACGGCTCCATCTGATCGCGCAGATCGTCCAGTTTTCGTTCCAAAACTTCGGCGCGTTGGTTGAGCTGAAATTGCGCAAAACTTTTTGCGAGAATCGATTGAATCTGATCCAGGGGATGCGCCTTCAACAGATTGAGGACCATCGGATAGCTGATGAGGAACTGGCTATTGATCGCTTCCGGATGGCCGGTAAAGCCCTTGGTCAGCACGGTGAGATCGATGTAGGGCGACGGCGTGACGATGGCGAAGCCCACGAGATCTTTTCCACGGCGTCCTGCTCGGCCGGCAATCTGCTGCACCTCGCCGATCGTCAAGTCCATGAAGTCGCGCGACTTGCGAATGCTGGACTGCGTGATGATGACGGTGCGGGCGGGGAAGTCGACTCCGGCAGCCAGGGTGGTCGTGGCGAAGACGGCATCGAGACAGCCATGACGCATGAGTTCCTCGACCGCGATTTTCCATGAAGGAAGATGACCGGCGTGATGCGCGGCGACCCCGATGCGTGTGACGGTCGGAATAAGCGGGTGCTCGGCGATGCTGGGATATTGGGCGATCACCTTGTCCAGCACGGCGGCGATCGCCTCCTGACGAGGCGGCGGAAGGAAGATGTGACTATGGTCGAAGGCCTGCATGGCTTCATCGCACGCACGACGCGACGTCAGAAAGACAATGGCAGGGGTCAAGTGCTTCTCGCGTAGGGCTAGAATCAGGTCAACTGGATGAATCGAGGGAGGCATGCAGTTTCATTCCCTTTGAAATCACGACGAGGCCGGACTCGGTGACGGTAAATCGCTGCGCGTCGGCCGCCCGGTCGTACCCGATTTCCGTGTTGGACGGGATGACGACATCTTTATCGATGATGGCCCGTTTGATCCGGCTCTGTTCGCCGATCACGACGTTTTCCATGACAATCGATTCACGCACGTCGGCATGGTCCAGCACGCGGACGTTCGGTGAGAGCACCGAGTTTTGCACCCGGCCCCCCGAGACGATGCAGCCGCCGCAGACGATGGAATCCAGGGCCACGCCCATTCTGCCGCCCTGATAGTCTTGCGCGAAGACAAATTTGGCGGGTGGAAATTGTCCTTGATAGGTTCGGATCGGCCACTGCTGGTCGTAGAGATTGAACAGGGGATCCACCGCGACGAGATCCAGGTTCGCTTCCCAGTATGCGTCCAAGGTGCCGATGTCCCGCCAATACTTCACGTCTTTGTTGTTCGCGTCGACAAAGTTGTAGGCATAGGCACGTCGATCGCGGATCATCTGTGGAATAATGTTTTTCCCGAAATCGTGGCTCCCGCCATCTTGGGCATCGGCAATCAAGTGCTCACGGAGGACCTTGGTGCGAAACAGGTAGATGCCCATCGAGGCAAAGGCCTTGGTCGGGTCGTTGGGGACCGACTGTGGATGCGGCGGCTTTTCTTCAAAGTTCGTAATCCGAAAATCCTCATCCACACTCATCACGCCGAACCGGTGGGCCTCTTCGATCGGAATATCGATGGCGCCGACCACGACATCGGCGCCTTTGGCGAGGAGCCAATGGAACATCTCCATATAGTCCATCTTGTAGATGTGGTCGCCAGCCAGGACGAGGACATAGTCCGGTTGTTCGTTGTCGAGGAGGAACAGGTTTTGATATACCGCGTCGGCGGTGCCTTGATACCATTCTTCGCTGATCCGCTGCTGGGGTGGAATCGAGGCGATGTATTCGCCGAGTTCGGCGTTAAGGATGTTCCAGCCTGTGCGGATGTGCTTATCGAGCGAGTGGGATTTGTACTGGATGAGGACGGCGACTTTGCGAAGTCCGGAATTCAGACAGTTGCTGAGAGTGAAATCGATAATACGATACTTCCCACCAAAAGGCACCGCCGGCTTGGCACGATGTTCGGTGAGAGGCTGAAGCCGTTCGCCTTTTCCTCCCGCCAGCACCATGGTGAAAATGTTCTGCATTGCGGCGAATTGTAGCAGGACGCAGAGGAAATAGAAAGAAAGCAGACTCGTTGACATCGCGAAGATCTGAGACGATACTACGCGAGACAGCCTAGGCATATGCGTGAGTCGTCGATCAAAGGAGTAGGTATGAAGCGTGATGTATTGGTTACGTCGCTGGTAAGACAGAAGCCGATCCTGAAATCGGTTCAAAAGTCGGTTCAGAAGTCGATCGTGGATCGCAGTAAGGATGCGCTATCGCGGGTCGAACATCTTGAAAGCCAAATGGCCAAGTTGTCCGAATTGGTCCGTGAGCATGCTGAGGATGTCGATCGGTTGGTGCGCATCGTGGCAGAAGATCGCGAAGTCATTCGGCGACAGTTGTTGCGCAAGCACCATGAGCAAGTCCGGGTTCGGAAACATCTCCGTGATTCCAATTCAAAAGTAGGACTCGATTCCTAAGCCGGTGATCCTGTGCCGTCGATTCCTCCTCGCGGGTCTTTCTTCTCAGCATTGCGAACAGACCCTGCCCACCCTGTTCTTGCTGCATCGCCCTCGTGTCGGTGACTTCCACATGGATCAGCATGGTTGACCAATCAGCGAGCATCGACATCACGTCTTTGGTGAAGCGGCATGGTGCGACGCTCGCGGTCGACCATGTATCGCTGACCGTGCCGCGTGGGGAATTCTTTTCGCTCCTCGGTCCCAGTGGAGCAGGGAAGACGTCCCTGTTGCGGATGATCGCAGGCTTTGAAACGCCGGATGAGGGGACCATTCGAATCGATGGCCGCTCGATGGAGGCGGTTCCACCGAACCGGCGCCCCGTGAATCTCGTCTTTCAATCCTATGCACTCTTTCCCCATATGACGGTCGCTGAAAATGTGGCCTTCGGCCCCACGATGCAGGGAGCCCCTCGCGCCGACATTACGTCTCGCGTTCGTCTCGCCTTGGACATGGTGAAGCTTTCATCGAAAGAGGAACGCCTGCCATCTCAGCTATCGGGCGGTGAGCAACAACGCGTGGCACTGGCCCGTGCCTTGGTGAATCGGCCATCTGTCCTGTTACTCGATGAGCCGCTCTCCGCGTTGGACCAACAGCTCCGACAAGAGATGCAGGTTGAACTGAAAACCATTCAAGCACGAGCGGCCTGCACCTTCGTCTGCGTCACCCATCATCAGGAAGAAGCCCTGACCATGTCGGATCGTGTGGCGGTCATGCATCAGGGTCGGGTGCTGCAGATCGGTAGCCCCCAAGACCTGTATGAGTCGCCACGCTCGGCATTTGTGGCCCGGTTTATCGGGGTCTCGAATGAACTGCGTGGAATCGTTCGACGCATCGACGGGGAGCGAGCAATCGTGCAATCTCCGGAATGCGCTGGAGAGATCCAGATTGTCCTGCCCATGGATAGGGCTATCCAGGTGGGAAGCCCGGTCACGCTGCTGATACGGCCAGAGCGGCTTCGCCTTTCGACCGCCGCGCAGGGGCTGAGCGGTGAACAGAGTTTGGCCGCCTCAGTCGACAAGGTGCTCTATAGCGGGAGCGATCGACGCTATCTGGTACGGCTCGGCGAGCATGTTATCTGGAACGTGCGGGTGCCGAACGATGAGTCCGGTCGAAACAGGCTCGTGTGTGGCGATACCCTGCACGTGCGCTGGAAGATCTCCGATGCCGTGGTGTTGAGCGAATGAACAGCGCTCCACCTGCCGGACGGGCGGAGTCTTCTGGGCCTGTGGCGGCCTGGTGGCTGCTCGGACCAGGCCTGCTCTGGATGGGGCTGTTGTTTGTGGTGCCGCTCAGTCTTGTCCTTGTGATCAGTTTCGCCGAACGGGGAACCTATGGCGGGATTGTCTGGTCGTTCAGCCTGACAAACTATCTCGATCTTCTCCATCCTCTCTACGCTCGTATTCTTGGCCAATCCATCCTTCTGGCCGCCGTGACGACCTTGCTCTGCCTGGTCATGGGTTTTCCCTTGGCCTACTACATCGCGAGGGCAGCGCCGAGGCAGCAGAGGATTTTGTTGCTGCTGGTGATGATTCCATTCTGGACGAATTTTCTCGTTCGTACCTATGCCTGGATGTTTATCCTCCGCACAGAAGGTCTGCTCAATACGCTGCTACTGAAGTTGGGAGTGATTGCGACACCGATCGAGCTGCTTTATTCCAACACTGCCGTCGTGATCGGATTGGTCTACGGCTATCTCCCTTTTATGGTGCTGCCGCTGTATGTCGCGCTCGAGCGGGTGGATCGGACGTTGGTCGAGGCGGCCTGGGATCTGTACGCCACACGATGGGCGATGTTGTGGCGAATTATTGTGCCGCTCGCCAAGCCTGGGATCATGGCCGGTTGTCTTCTCGTGTTTATTCCTTCGCTGGGGGCATTTCTCACGTCGGATCTCCTCGGGGGAGCCAGGAGCATGATGATTGGGAATCTCATTCAGCATGAGTTCCTAGTAGCGCGCGATTGGCCGCTGGGTGCGGCCATCTCCTGCCTGTTGATGCTATTCGTAGTGGGCATGATGAGTTGGTCGTTTCACGCCGCGACCCCAGACTCCCGGCAGGAGGATGAGTCATGAAACAGGCTGGGGGCTGGTTGTGGCGCCTGAGTCTGGCCAATCTGTTCTTTCTCTATGGACCGATCGCCGTGTTGATCCTGTTTTCGTTCAACGCGTCGCGCCTGTCTGCGACCTGGCAAGGATGGACGTGGCAATGGTATCGCGCTTTGTGGGTGAATCAAGCCCTGCTCGATGCCACGGCGAACAGCCTGTGGGTGGCGACGGTGTCGACGATGTTTGCACTGTTCTTGGGTGTCGGCCTCGCGGTGGGCCTGGAGGGTCTGCCAGGGCGACGGCAGCGCCAGATCGAACAGGCCATGCTGCTGCCGTTGGTGATTCCCGAAGTCATGATGGGGGTCTCGCTGTTGTTGTTCTTCGTACTGCTACAGATTCCCCTCAGCCTGATGACGGTGATAATTGGCCATGCTCTGTTCAATGTGCCCGTCGTGATGATCATCGTGCGAGCCCGTCTTAGAAAATTAGATCCACGGCTGTTGGACGTCGCAGCGGATCTCGGGGCCTCCAATTGGGATGCCTTGCGTCATGTGACAATTCCGCTACTCAGGCCTGCCATTCTTGGGGCAGGGCTCATGGCCTTTACCATTTCGCTCGACGACTTCATCGTGACCTATTTTACGGCCGGTCCCGGGGCGACGACGTTGCCGCTGAAAGTCTATTCGATGATCAAATCCGGGATGTCTCCCGAGATCAACGCCCTGTCGGCTCTGTTCGTGATCGTGTCCATGGGGTTAATCGGCTTGTCCCTTCTTTTGCAACGACGATAGGCACTCATGCATATCAAAGGAATGCGGCTCTCCCTCAGCCTGCTGATCCTCCTGCTCTGGGGAGTCGTGGCCTGTCAACGAACCTCCGGGGACGCAGGGCAGAAGACGCTCCACTATTTCACCTGGTCCGATTACGTCGGCCCCGAGTTGTTGGCTGAGTTTGAACGACGCCATGGTGTGCATGTCGTGGTGGATACGTTCAGCAGCAACGAAGAACTATTGGCCAAGCTCCAGGGCGGGGCCACAGGCTACGATGTAACGGTGCCGTCAGACTTCATGGCAGCGATCATGATCCAGCAGGGACTTGTTGCGGAACTCGATCCCACGAAGTTGCCTAATGCAGCCACGTTAGAAGACCATCTTCAGCACCTTCCGTTCGATCCCACGCAGCGGTTCGCAATTCCCTATCTCTGGGGTACGGTCGGGATCGGGTATGACTCAGCCGTCGTCTCGACACCGCCGGACAGTTGGGCTGTGCTGTGGGATGCCCGTTATGCAGGAAAGATCAGCATGTTGAACGATCAACGAGAAGTCTTCGGGGCGGTGCTCCGATCCATGGGGGCCTCCATGAATACGAAGGATCCAGCGTTGATTGAGGCGGCGAAAGCTCGATTACTGGTGCAGAAACCATTGGTGAAAGCCTATGCCAGCGAGCATTATGACCAGCTCTTGGCGTCGGGCGATGTGGTGCTGGCGCACGGGTGGGGAGGGCCGGTTGCCCGGGCGATGTTAGATCGGCCGTCGATTCGCTATGTTGTGCCGAAAGAAGGTGGGACTCTATGGGCGGACTGTCTGGTCGTGCTGAAGTCTTCTCCCAGGAAAGAACTGGCGACGCAGTTCATCAATTACCTCTTGGAGCCACAAGTCGCGGCGCGCACAGCAGAGCGCCTGCTATTTGCCTCTGCCAATAAAGCAGCCCGGCCTTTTGTGCCCGCACGTATCTTGGACAATTCAGCCATTTATCCACCCCTCGACCTAATCCCTCGTCTGGAATGGATGACCGACGTAGGCGCGGCGCTGCGAATGTACGATCGAGCCTGGACAGAACTCAAGATGCATTAGCAGGACGGCCTTTATTCACCAATTAATGGGTGATCGGCAAGGGGTTCTAGGTGCTTATTTATCAAGAGGTTCTTTGCTTCGGCCTAAGTACCCTGTATAATCACACTTCCGTCAAAGCGAACGTGCAATGGCTATGAAAATATAGGAGTCTGTCTGTGTTGCTGGATCGACGATTCACGCTTATTTGCTACCTCTCAATGATCAGCGTTCTGGGTATTTCCATACCTCATGCCGGCGCGGTCTCATCGTCTTCCATGTCTGACCAGACCACTATGGCGCAGAAGGCGCTTCGCCTCAGCGTCAACGATGCCTTGGCCTTATTCGTCAACCAAAACTTGGATGTGCTCATCGCCAAGTATGGGATTGAGTACAGTAAGGGGCAGCAGATCACTGCGGGGCTGTTTCCCAATCCTGTGGCGTCGATCGGTACGCTCAGTTCCTATACGCAAGGCAGGACCCTA
>JANYAJ010000358.1 GCA_025361385.1 Nitrospira sp. | reverse complement strand
TGGCAAATCCGCAAATGGATCTCGACCGGCGGGGATTCTATGAGTATCACGCGGCGATGCAGGAGCCCTGGGATGGTCCGGCGGCGGTCTGTTTCACCGACGGCAAGTTCATCGGCGCGACGCTCGACCGTAACGGGCTGCGTCCCTGCCGTTATCAAGTGACGACGGATGGCCTGGTGATCTTGGCTTCGGAAGCCGGTGTGTTGCCGATGGATGTCCAGAAGATCCGGCAAAAGGGGCGTCTGATGCCTGGCCGGATGTTTATGGTCGATACCGTGCAAGGGCGCATCATTGATGACGAGGAAGTGAAGGCCGAGATCGCGAGCCGCAAGCCCTACCGGTCCTGGGTCACTCAATATCGGATTTCGCTCGACGAGTTGCCCGATCCCAGCAATGTGCCGCAGCCGGATCACCCGACGATCCGCCAGCGCCAGCAGGCGTTCGGCTACACGGTCGAAGAGTTGAAGATGGTCATCACCCCTATGGTGGTGGAGGGACAGGAAGCGACCTCGTCGATGGGCACGGATACGCCGTTGGCCGTGCTCTCCGAGCGGCCGCAACTGCTCTTCAAGTATTTCAAACAGCTGTTCGCCCAGGTGACCAATCCGCCGATCGATCCGATCCGCGAAGAACTGGTCATGTCGCTGACGACCAGCATCGGGCCCAAGCCAAATCTGATGGATGAGCATCCGGAGTCCTGTCGCCGGATCAGAGTCAAACAGCCGATTCTGACGAATGCCGATCTTCAAAAGATTCGCGAGATCGCCGATCCGCTCTTTAAGAGCAAGACGCTGAAGATGCTTTTCAGGGTGGCTGAGGGGCCTGAGGGACTCGGAGCCGCCGTCGACGATCTCTGTCGACAGGCGTCCCAGGCGATTAAAGAAGGCTATAAATTTCTGATCCTGAGCGATCGCGGGGTCAACGAAGAATGGGCGCCGATTCCGAGCCTCCTGGGCATCGCGTCCGTCCACCATCACCTGGTGCGCGATTGCACGAGGACTGAAGTCGGCCTCATCGTGGAAACCGGTGAGCCCCGCGATGTGCACCACTTCGCCTGTTTGATCGGCTACGGAGCCGGGACCGTGAATCCCTATCTTCTGTTCGAGTCGATTGTGGACCTGGAGCGCGATGGTTACTTCCCCGAGGGGTTGGATGCGCAGACTGCGGAAGGCAAGTTCATCAAAGCGATCAATAAGGGGCTCCTCAAGATCTTCTCGAAGATGGGCATCTCGACGGTGCAGTCCTACTGCGGCGCACAGATCTTCGAGGCGATCGGATTGAATCGTGAACTCATTAGCCGCTACTTCACCGGTACCCCGTCGCGCGTGGAGGGAATCGGTATCCGCGAGGTCGGGGACGAAACACTGCGGCGGCATCGTCTGGCCTATGAACCGGCGCCGATCCGACAACTCGATTTCGGCGGAGAGATTCACTACCGCATCCAGGGTGAGCACCACAACTGGAATCCGGACACGATTTATAAGCTGCAGCATGCGACGAAGGCCAATGATCCGAAGACCTTTGCCGAATTCTCCCAGCTCGTGAACGACGAGAGTAAGCGGCGCTCGAACCTGCGCGGGTTGCTTGAGTTCAAGTTCCTGCCGGAACCGATTCCGGTCGAGGAAGTGGAGTCGGCCAAGGAGATCGTCAAGCGATTCACGACCGGCGCCATGTCCTTCGGCTCGATCAGCAAGGAAGCGCACGAGACGCTGGCCATTGCGATGAACCGCCTGGGTGCCAAGAGCAACACCGGCGAGGGCGGGGAAGATCCCGAGCGATTCAAGCCGATGCCCAACGGGGATTCGAAGAACAGCTATATCAAGCAGGTGGCGTCCGCGCGATTCGGCGTGACGAGTCATTATTTGGTCAATGCCAAAGAACTCCAGATTAAGATGGCGCAGGGTGCCAAGCCGGGCGAAGGCGGACAGTTGCCGGGCCACAAAGTCGATGAGAACATCGCGAAGTTTCGCTATGCCACGCCGGGCGTGCAGCTCATTTCGCCGCCGCCGCACCACGACATCTATTCGATTGAAGATCTGGCGCAGCTCATATTCGATTTGAAGAATTCCAATCCTGACGCAGCGGTCTCCGTCAAGCTCGTGTCGGAAGTGGGCGTCGGGACGATTGCGGCCGGGGTGGCCAAGGCCCATGCGGACAAGGTGCTCATCAGCGGCGATTCCGGTGGCACCGGTGCGTCACCGCTCTCCTCCATCAAGTATGCGGGCGTGCCGTGGGAACTGGGCCTGGCCGAAACGCATCAGACCCTTGTGCTCAACGACCTCCGCGGCCGGATCCGAGTGGAGACCGACGGGCAGATGAAAACCGGACGGGACGTGGCGATCGCCACTTTGTTGGGCGCCGAAGAGTTCGGGTTTGCGACCGCGCCTTTGATCGTCGAAGGCTGCATCATGATGCGGAAATGCCACCTCAATACCTGTCCCGTCGGCATTGCGACCCAGGATCCGGCCTTGCGAAAGAAATTTGCCGGGCAGCCGGAGCATATCGTGAACTTCTTTTTCTTCATCGCCGAAGAACTGCGCCAGATCATGGCCAAGCTGGGCTTCCGGACCATCAACGAAATGGTCGGGCGCGTCGATAAATTGAAAGTCCACAAGGCCGTCGACCATTGGAAGGCCAAGGGGCTCGATCTGACCCCGCTCTTGCAGGCTCCCGATGTCGGGCCGGAGATTGCCCGCTACTGTGTGCAGAAGCAGGATCACGGTCTTGCGGGCGTGCTCGACAACAAATTGATTGAACTCTGCAAGCCGGCGTTGGAGAAGAAAGAGAAGGTCACGCTCGATCTGCCGATTCGCAATGTGAATCGTACGGTCGGAACGATGCTCTCCAGCCGCGTGGCGAAACGATACGGACTTGAGGGATTGCCGGAAGATACCATCACGATCAAATTCTCCGGTTCAGCCGGACAGTCGTTCGGCGCGTTCCTGTCTCGCGGGATCACGCTCATCCTCGAAGGCGAGTCCAACGACTATCTGGGCAAGGGCCTATCAGGCGGGAAGATCATTGTATTCCCCCCGAAGCAGGCGCTCTACAAGCCGGAAGAAACGATTCTCATCGGCAACACCTCCCTCTATGGCGGCACGCAGGGAGAAGCCTATTGCTATGGCATGGCGGGCGAGCGGTTTGCGGTGCGGAACAGCGGTGTCAGGGCGGTGGTCGAAGGGACCGGCGATCACGGCTGCGAGTATATGACCGGCGGGGTGGTCGTGGTGTTGGGCCGGACGGGACGAAACTTTGCGGCCGGCATGTCGGGCGGCGTGGCATTCGTGTTGAACGAACTCGATAAGTTCCAATCCCGCTGCAACCTCGGTATGGTGGAATTAGAAAAGGTGACGACGGCGGAAGACAAGAAGACGCTGCATGAGATGATCACGTCGCACTTTATGCATACAGGCAGCCGGAACGCGAAGCGCATCCTCGACAGCTGGGAGGCCATGCTGCCGAAGTTCGAGAAGGTGATGCCGGTCGATTACAAGCGCGTCTTGGAAGAGCGGAAGAAGAAAGCAGCTTCGATCAAATAGCGGGGCAAGCGATGAACGCAGAGCGATGAGTGCTGAACGGCGTTTTACGTTCGTGGCTTACCGTTTCACATTCATCGCAAGGCATAAGTTCAGCGTTCATCGTTCAGCATTCATCGTTAGGAAAAAGAATGGGTGATCCAAAAGGTTTCATGAAATTCGCCCGTGAGGGCCCCAAGCGGAAACCGGTTGAGCTGCGCGTGCTCGAGTGGAAGGAAATGTACGAGCCGCTCGCCGAGGAGAAGCTCAAGACGCAAGGCGCGCGCTGTATGGATTGCGGTGTGCCCTTCTGTCAGGGGTCGACCGGCTGTCCGGTCGTGAACCTGATCCCCGAGTGGAACGACCTCGTTTATCGTGGCCGCTGGAAAGACGCGCTCAAGGCGCTCCATACCACGAACAATTTCCCCGAGTTCACCGGCCGACTCTGCCCAGCGCCCTGTGAAGGGGCCTGCGTGCTTGGCATCAACGAAGATCCGGTCTCTATCAGGATTCTGGAGTGGAACATCATCGACCGCGGTTTCAATGAGGGCTACGTCGAACCGGTTCTTCCAGTGGTGCAGACGGGCAAGACAGTGGCGATTGTCGGGTCAGGTCCGGCTGGTATGGCCGCTGCACAGCAGCTCGCACGTGCCGGCCATCGCGTCACGCTGTTCGAGAAGTCCGATCGTATCGGCGGCCTCCTGCGCTATGGCATTCCCGATTTCAAAATGGAAAAGTGGGTCATCGACCGGCGACTGGATCAGATGAAAGCCGAGGGGGTCGAGTTCAAGACCGGCGTGACGATTGGGACAGACATCACGGGTGAGCAGTTACGGACGCAGTTCGACGCCGTCGGCTTGACCATGGGGGCAGAGCAGGCCCGCGAGCTGCCGATTCCAGGCCGCGAACTCAAGGGTGTGCATCTCGCGATGGAGTTTCTCACGCAGCAGAACAAGCGCACGTCGGGTATTCCCGTGACGGACGAACCGATCTCGGCGAAGGGCAAGCGCGTCATCATTATCGGCGGCGGCGATACCGGCTCGGACTGTCTCGGTACGGCGCACCGGCAAGGCTGCGCCGAAGCCCATCAGTTTGAGGTATTGCCGGAGCCTCCTCCAACCCGCGCGGGCTCGACACCCTG
>JANYAJ010000275.1 GCA_025361385.1 Nitrospira sp. | reverse complement strand
CTGCACACCGAGAAATCCACCCATCGCGGCGCCGGCCCCCGCGCCAACGGATATTCTCTCCGGACCGGCGATGAACCAGGCCAACGCCCCGCCCAACAGCGTTCCCACCAAAATACTCACCAGAAAACGGCGCCCACCCATACACCCGATGACTCCGCCAAGCACCAGCCCTGCCCCGCTCGCAATCGACAGGATACCCCCGCCCATAATGAGCCCAATGAGCGTTCCAACTGTTCCCATCACGGCTACGCCAAACAGGATATCGAACAGCTTCAAGGGCACCGCTCGTTCCATACCAGCCTCGGTTATGTTAACAACAATCCATTATTCTAGCGTCCTGCGCTCGCGATCATCGAACCGAAATCGATCTCTACGCCAGGCCCGGCAATGATCGAAATACCCCAGGCCTTGGTAGCCGGTTCATGCTGGTGAATCCGTTTGAAATCTTCATAGACGTTCACTCGCTCTTCAAACCACTGGCCAACATCCTTGGTGCCGCTTTGCACCACGATCTCCGAGCCGCTGAACATGCCCCCTTCGGTCACCGTGCCCTCAGGCTTCGAGGCACTCCAGATGTACTTCGTAAACACAGGGATGAATAGTAGGTCGGTATCCAGCGAGGCATAGATCGCCGCAATAGGCTCAGTTCCCGCCGTAGCGGATTTGTGCAGGCGCCAGCGCCAGGTGAGGACCGGAAACGCCCTGGGATCCCAATCGATCTTCTTCTTCTTGATCCTCTGCCCCGCATCCCTTGCCGCCAGAAAACTCACACCGTTTTCGGTCTGAACTTTATAGGCATCCCGTCCCTTGGACTGACTTCGTTGATTCTCGTGGTCCCAATTCGAGGGGAACCCGTCCGCTTCTTTCGCCTGAAAATCCTCCAAGACCAAGGAGGGACTTTGGGCCAAGACCGCACCATCCATCACCAAGCTTCCACACAGCACCACCACGACCGCAAAATAGCTCAGAACGATTACCACTCGATTCATACTCCCAACCCTTTCGATCTTCATGCCTCTTGCGACGACGAAGGCGCCAGGACCGGCGCATTCCCCTCGGCCAACTCTTTCCCCATCACAGGCAACCGATCACGCTGACACATCCAGAAGAGAGCAAACACCGCACCCCAGAACACCACCATGTTGAGCGTCACCATCTTCGCAGCAAACGCGAAATCCGGCGTGAAGGCCCAGGGGGAGACATCGGCCATCACCTCGCTCACATGCCACGCCAATCGCCCGGAGGAGCGGATATAGCCCATGAGACCCATGACCCAAGAAAAAGCAGCAGCCAACCCGAATAGGCCTACCATGCCTCTGACCGAAATCTTCCCCCATTGGACCGGCCCGTGAACGAGCGCCCCCTTGAGCATCATGCGATTAATCACCAGCCCGACCACCAGAACCGTCAAGGTGGTCACGGCCTGCGGCCACGATAGTCCGACGCGAATTTTCGCCGGCAGATAGAACCCGTAAACTGAGAGATATATAATATTGAGGGATCCGAGAAGGAATAGCGCACCGATCAGGAAGTTCCCCTTCTTGACCCAGGACACAACCATCGTTCGGTTGGCGCGTCGATAGTATATGAAACTCAGCGTGGTCACGAGAATCAAGATATTGACCGCTCCGTTCTTCGCCGACATCACGCCGTAGTTGCCGACCACGGGGTGTGCGGAGCCGCCCATCGCCTTCACTTCACTGCCCGACATCATGACGGTGTGCGGCGTCAGCCAAATAAACAGAGCCAAGATCAAGACCCCGAGCAACGACTGGTAATACGGCTGATACCGTTCACCGCCACGAAGGCGCGCCATGCTCTGCCACAGGTAATAATTCACGCCAAGAAACAGCGCGCCGATCAAGAGCGCCTGCACCACGAAGAGCCAGGTGAGTAAGCCGCCCATCATCGTGACGCCCATGCTCTGACTAAACGCATAGACCGACCGCATCAACCAATAGCCGGCAAAGGGCATGGGTAACAACGCGCAGACCGTGACGAACAGAAACACATACCCCACCCAATCGAAATAGGCGCGCTCTTCGTCGGTCTTGCTGGTAAAGAAGCGATAGCAGGCATAGGCCAACACCACCGCACCACCGGACATAATGTCTGCCAGGAAACGATGGACGTTTAATGGATTCCACAGAGCCGAATGGAGCAAATGCCATCCGTTGCCCAGAAACCGCCCTTTGGCATCGACGCCGGCCGGCGCCATCATGAAGGCCGACCAGGAGTTCGCCAAAAACAGCAGCGCGGCCCCGAACAGGTTCGTCAAGACACCGATCGAGGCATGCCCCCACTTCAGCGCCGGCGCAGCCATCCGGCTCCAACTGTAGTAATAGAGAATGAGCAGCAGCGATTCCCCGACGAACACGATCGCATAGAACGGCATGAAGGCCTTGAACGTCCCGCCCATATACTTCATGAAACTTGGATAAAAGAAAATGAACATCCCGAGCATAAGGCTCCCGACGACAGCCGTCACCGACAGAGCCAGGAGAGAGACTTTTGCCAAATCCCGCGCGAGGCCGTCATAACGAAGGGCCAGTGCGGGCTTTTTGCTGCTGAGCCCCAGGAACTCCAGTAAGACACAAAAGATCGGCAGTGCGAGGACAAATCCTCCGAAGTACGTGTGCTGTTGCGTGACAAACCACACGAGCAATCGGCTGTCGAACGAACCGATCCTCGAATAGACCGTCTCTTGAGGAGAAGGGGCCGGCGGCCCCTGAGGAGTGCCTGGTGTCTTGAAATACAGATCGGTCGCATCCTCGGCAAAGGATGGGCTCTGACTACCCCAGCCGATCCAGGAAACAGCCAACACAATCGCGATCAGGGCAACAGACCAGACCGCCCCGTGAGTTCTTTTTTTCATGGCCATAGGCTTAACCCTTTGAACCAGCCGTCATGGAGACGCCTGCACCGGTTGACTTGCCAAGAATTCCCATTACAAAGGGACAGCGGAGCAAGGCACTCGATATCGTCTGTCCCTGTTGTTCTTCGACCTGCCGGCGAAACCCAAGATAATAACAATACAGCGCCATCATGCCTGTCACACATCCGCCACCGACCATCGCGTAGGCAGTAGGAATACCAGGTTGTCGCAAGAGAAAAATGACCGATCCAGCCGCCACGAGATAGTACGTTGCGGCAAAGGCGAGTCCAGGCCACCACCAGTACTTCAGCAACTCACTCGCATTCGTCTGGAACAATCCTTGAGTCCATGACGCGTCTGGACGAAGCCCGCCGAAATAGGCACAGAGCGCGACTCCGCCTCCCAACGACGCCACAGCAGACAACTGGACCAACGCCGCTCCCTGACTTCCCTCGACGAACTGTCCTAATGACGCGCCCACAGCACCGACGATGAGACCAACTGCGACCCAGGGAGCCAGTTCCATCGCATGACTCTGCACCAGCGTGCGAAGGGCCGTTCCGTCTGGAAACGTGGGGAACGGACGGCCCATGAGAGCGACTTTCCGCACATGGCCAATCTCAAACGCGTCGCGCGCGACGGCGGTGCAGGAAATGATGATGGCCATCATAGCCGGCCCATCGGGATGTTGGAGATAGTCATATCCCACAAGCCATAGCAGAGCCAAGACCAACAGGGACAACTGGACCCCGTAGACAAACCCGATCCAGCCGCCGAGCCAGAGCAAGAGACGGCGCCCATCCTCTTGGAAGATCTTCCCCCATGCCGTAGCCCGACCGACTCGATAGGCGAGCAACGCTGTCACCACCGCAATAAGACCGCTGACCAGCAACAATACGATCGGCTCTGACAGTGGCAACACCAGCTTGGCCAGGCGATAGACCACGAACGCCACCAAGCCAGGCACAAACATGACGATGCGCTTTTGCTTGCGCACCGCATCTTCCGTGACGACGAGACTCAGGCTCGGCAATACTCGCAATGCCATTCGATGCAGCATGTGACATTCAACGATGAACGTGGAGCGATGAGCCATGAGCGAGAAAGAGAACTCTTGACGATTCTCTTCGGTCGTTCATCATTCAGCGTTCAACGTTCTGCGTTGCCCTTGGAACCCATTCCGAAATAGCGCGCTTTCACTTCTTCCATCAGCGCGACGGTAATGCGCGTCTCGCCGCGATCGGCCACGGTCCGTTCTAACTCAATGCGGGCCATGGCACGGACCGGCGCCGGCACTCTATTCAATCGACGTTCCGCCTCAGGATCCCACTCGATCCGCTCGCCGGTCCGCGGCCGAAGCAACGTGTCATAGGTCACGACCCGTTCCCCTCTGACCCGCACATCCTGTTCCACCTCACTGCGCACGAGCGGAGCAAGGTAGGGTGGCATGCGATCCAGCCGATGCAGCGCATCATCGGTCCACATCGTCCGATCGACAAACCCGCCCGGTTGACCGGCAGGAACATCAACACCGACCTTCAGCCCACAGCCGCGACATTCCGACCGAATGAACCATTGGGGCGTCCCATCATCGTAGGAACGTTCTTCAACCCCCTCGGTATGCATCCAGCGGCCACAGCCACAGGTCAGCATGGCGGAACCTCAGTGCTGAGCGCTGAGTGCTGAACGCTGAATGAAGAAACCGCCCTTAGGTCATCGCTCATCGCTCACCATTCATCGTTAACTCTACTACCCGATCTTTCCCGGATAGAGAAGATACAGCATCGTATAGGTG
>JANYAJ010000256.1 GCA_025361385.1 Nitrospira sp. | reverse complement strand
GCCCGAGGCGGTGTTGCCGCCCCAGACGTAGGGGACGCCGAGGAAGCCGAAGGCGCTCTGCACGAGGGACAGGCCCAGAGGGCCGCCGGTCGCCCCGACCGCCGGGTCGCCGCCCGCGTCGGGCGCGTTGTTGACGACCTGATAGTCGAGGAGCTGTTCCTGCAGCAGAGGAACCGCCGTGGGACCGATGTCGATGAGTTTGCCGCTGATGGTCCGGACGATCTTCTCGTCCTCATCGGCCAGCAGCCGGATCAGGGCCCTGATTTGACTCTCGTTGACCAGCATGGTGGGACTCCCGGACAGCCCGCCCATTAGCCCATGGCCCGACGGAACGCTTTGGCGCTCCCGTAGAGACAAATCGCGTCGAATATGACCATGACGACCACCACCATGGCGACGTGGGGGAGCGCCTCAGTCCAGCCGGACAGAATCAACGGCCGCACCGCGTCGATCGCCCAGGTCATCGGATTGAAGCGCGCCAGAAATCCCATCCACCCGGGCATCGCCTCCAAGGGCACCAACGCCGAGCTCAAGAAAATCATCGGGAGCGACAGGAATCCCAGGACCGAAAAGAAATCGCCGTGACTTTTCACGGAAAAGGCCATGGCCATGGAAATCGCCGTGAGACCGACACCGAAGAGCATCCCGATCATCAGGATCGCAGCGATGCCCAGCAGCCCCGTCGCCGGTTGAACGCCGAACAGAAAGGCGACGCCGAGAATCACAAGCACTTGGAGCGAGGTAATCGTCATCACGAAAATGAAGCGGCTCAGGATCACAGAACTCCGATGGATCGGCGTCGTCATCAACCGTTCCAGGAACCCGTTCTCCTTGTCGAACAGCAGATCGACGCCCCCGGCCAGTCCGTTATTGAGCACCGTCATGACGACCACACCGGCGGTCAGGAAGCTGATGTAGTTCGGGGCCTGCGTCACCTGCACATCGGCCGCCCGTTGGAACAGGTTGCCGAAAAAGATCAGCCAGAACAGCATCGGCTGCACGAGCGTGAACAACATACTGAACTTTTCGCGGCTGAGCCGCCGGACCCACCGCATCGTCAATGCATGAATTTCTTGCCAGTACTGCGCCACTGTCTCTCCTTATACCGTCTGAATGTCTTGAACCGATTCGGTCATGGACCGTCCCGTATGCGCGATGAACACATCGTCCAGCCGCGGACGGTGGTACTCGATAAACTCCAGTCGGCAATCCAATCGATTGGCTGACTCAAGAATTGCCGGCAGGGCCTTCTCGGGCGAATCGACCCGGATATCCAGGCCGATGGCTGTCGCCTTGACCGTTCGCATGGCCGGTTGTCCCGTCAGCGCGGACACCAATGCGGGGATCTTCGTCAGATCCTTCAAGGTCAACGACACGATATCGCCGCCCAGTCCTACTTTCAGTTCAGCGGGCGACCCGAGCGCCTTGATCTTGCCGACATCGATGATGGCCAACCGATCGCAAAGCTGGTCTGCCTCATCCAAATAATTCGTCGTCATGACGATCGTCATGCCGCGCGCCTTTAACATCCGTACATAGTCCCAAATCCTAAGCCGGGACTGCACATCCAAGCCCAGCGTCGGCTCATCGAGGAACAGGATCTTGGGATCCGGCAACAGACCGCAAGCAATGTCGAGCTTCCGTTTCATCCCGCCTGAATAGGTCTTCGCCGGACGATCGGCTGCCTCTTCCAGTTCCACCAGCTTCAGCAACTCACCAATCCGTTTCGTCGCTTCGGCCTTCGACAAGTGATAGAGCGCGCCGAGCAGTTCGAGATGCTCCCGACCGGTGAGAAAGCGATCGATGGCCCGCTCCTGGGGGACGTAGCCGATTAGTTGCCGGACGACATCCGACTCACGCACCGTATCGTGGCCTAAGACGCTCGCCGTGCCCGAGGTCGGCGTCAGCAGCGTGATGAGCGTCCGAAGCGTCGTGCTTTTCCCCGCCCCGTTCGGACCGAGCAAACCGAAAATTTCGCCGACATAGACCTGAAACGACAGATCGGAGACGGCTGTCTGCGCATCGTAGGTTTTCGTCAGGTGCGACACCTGGATAGCGATCGCGCGATCCATTAGCCCCAACCCTTCGCACCGGATTGATCGTGCATCATGAACTCAATGAGGTCACTGAGACGGCGGGCTTGTTGGTGAAGACTTTCGGCCTCCAACAGAAACTGCTTTTCCAAGGGCGTACACTCCAAGTAGGTGGATAGGGTATTGACGAAAATCTCATCGCTGACTTCTTCACGGAAAAACTCTTGCCAGGTGGGCGCCTCATCGCGGGACCGGAGATAGGACTCCAGGATGGTGAACAGGCGCTGGCGGACCGTGGGGTCCAATGACGCCTCAGCGCCATGTACCGTGACCGCAATGGTGGCCTCACGATAGGGCTTGTCGTACCACTCTCGTTCAATTTCAAACCGCTCCAGGCCTTGCAGCATGATATTGGATCGGCCATCGGCCATCGGCTGCACACTCACCAGCCGACCGACACAGCCCATCGAGAATACGGGCGGATGGCCGTAATAGTCTGTTTCCCACCCGTCCTTGAGCAGGGCCATCCCGATACACTGCCCGCTCATTGCCGCATCCGAGACCATGGTGCGGTAGCGTGGCTCAAAGATATGCAGAGGCAGATAGGTCTTGGGGAACAGCACGACGTTCGGAAGCGGGAACACCGGAATCCTCGAGGGAATGGGAAACGGCGTCGCGCTGTCACGCCGGTCATGTTCGTGGGGCTCTCGCCCGTGATCGGTCTGCATGACTCACGATAGCTGATGGTCGCCAAAGTTGTCAACGGAAAGAGCGGGGCCTCGCTCACCCGTTAAGTTGGCAAAACCCTCATCAATACAGGGGATTTGTGCCACCTACCGAAGCATGCTATAAGCGCTGGTCGCAGCGTCTCCACCTCACGGACGGTCCTTCGCTCATGGCCAACCTACGGCGTCATCTTCGGCACCTCCTCCTTCTGTCGAGCGGTCTCCTCGCCGTCGTGCCGGGACTCGCGGCCGATACGGCAGAGGAGTTTCGAGTCGCCCGAGAGGGCTATCGCTATACCTTCCCGCGCGATCATGGAACGCATGAGGGGTTTCGCACCGAGTGGTGGTACTACACCGGCCAGCTTACGGCGAAAGATGGCCGGTTGTTCGGCTATCAACTCACCTTCTTCCGCCGTGGCATGCCGCGCGAGCAGACGAACACCCTGCCGTCACAATGGGACGTCACGCAACTGTACCTGGCCCATTTCGCCGTGAGCGATCTCAGCAAGGGACGATTTCGTTATGCTGAAAAGATCAGCCGGGCCGGCTTAGGCAAGGCCGGTGCGGCAGACGATCGCCTTCACGTCTGGATCGATCGGTGGAGCGCCGAGTCGCCAGTGGCAACCCCTGCGACACAGACCCTCCAAGCAGCAGACGGCGATCTGGCCATCCGGCTCACGGTCTCGCCGGACAAACCACTCGTCATACATGGCACCAACGGCATCAGCCATAAGGGTTCGGCCATGGGGCAAGCCTCGCATTACTATTCCTTCACGAGACTCGCCACGACCGGCAAGCTTACACTTGGGAACGAATCGTTCG
>JANYAJ010000204.1 GCA_025361385.1 Nitrospira sp. | reverse complement strand
ATCGGCAGGATCGATCCTTGTGATGGTGCCGGGCCAAATACTGCGCGGCCAACTGGATCAACTTCTCTTGTTTCCGCTGATGCACGGCATGGATCGCGCCGCCAAATGCATCGGTGCGGCGCGCCTTCACCTCGACAAAGACCAGCACCTGACCGTCTTCAGCCACGAGGTCCAACTCTCCCACCGACGAACGCACATTGCGCGCCAGAATCCGATACCCCTTGTCGCGCAAGTACTGCTCTGCCGCCGACTCTCCTTCTTGCCCGAAGAGCCTTCGTGGGTCAAGGATGGTCACGAAATCGCCCGTGGAGATTCGCCATGGCCACTCAGGAGCCGAGCAACCGGAGCGAACGTGCGCCGATGGATGGCGCAGGGGCCATGTTGCGCGAGCCGCTGTAAATGCTCTTCTGTCCCATAGCCCTTGTGGGAAAGGAAATTATACTGGGGATAGCTCTGATGATGTGCCTCCATCAAACGGTCGCGCGTGACTTTCGCCACGATGGATGCGGCGGCAATCGAGACCGACAACGTATCGCCCTTAATGATCGAGCGTGAGGGAATGGCGAGATTCGATAAGGTGACGGCGTCGATCAAGAGGCAGTCCGCCGGAGATGTCAGCGACTCCACTGCACGGCGCATGGCGAGACGAGTCGCTTCTAAGATATTGAGGCGGTCGATCTCCTGCTCCGTCGCGATCCCCACACCAATACCACGAGCCCGCTCGACAATAATCTCGTAGAGCCGCTCGCGATCAGACGCAGAGACTTGTTTGGAATCGTTGACGCCGACCAAGCGGCAACGAGAGGGCAGGATCACCGCCGCCGCGACGACAGGGCCCGCAAGAGGGCCCCGTCCGGCTTCATCCAGACCGGCGATGCGGCGATAGCCGCGCCGCCTGGATTCCAATTCAAATTCGTCGGTAGGTCCCACGATGTGGCCCCGCGATGCGTCCGTTGAAAGGGCACCCGACATTCGTGGTCGATAGAACCAGGGAATGAGACTAGGCCTTCGGAGCCACAGCGGCCGTGGCCGGCTCTTCAGTCTTACGAGCGACCCCAGGCTTCGCCTTCGCACTCGCAACGAACTCCCGATCTTCAACCTTGGCAAACTTGCCCTTCTTCCCACGAAGATAATACAGCTTGGCCCGACGCACCTTACCCTGGCGCATGACCTCGACGCGCGTCACGATCGGCGAATGGATCGGGAAAATACGTTCCACACCGACGCCGTAGGAAACCTTGCGTACAGTGAAGGTCTCCGTGTTCAGCAACCCTTTACGGGCGATCACGGCTCCCTCGAACACCTGAATACGCTCTTTTTCCCCTTCGACGACTTTCACATGCACGCGGACAGTGTCGCCAATTTCAAAGCTAGGCGCCGATGGCTTCACGAAAGACTGTTGTATTCGTTCTAACCGATTCATGAGACTACCCCTTCCTCCCCACATCGAACAGGCGTGCCAACCACGCCTTCACGAGTAAGTTCGTCTAGCAATTGTTGATCTTCGAGACTCAAGACCCGATCTTGCAACAGATCCGGCCGTCTCTGATACGTGCTTCGCAGGGATTCCTTCCGACGCCACAAACGAATGGCCTCGTGATGTCCTGAAAGCAACACCTCTGGCACGGGTATCCCTCGAACGTCCGCCGGTCTGGTGTAGTGCGGATATTCGAGCAATGCATCCGTAAAAGATTCTTCCTCAATCGACTCCGGATCACCCAACACACCGGGGACCAGCCGGGCGGCGGCATCGATGAGCACCAGCGCCGGCAACTCGCCTCCGGTCAACACATAATCCCCGACTGAAATCTCTTCTGGGTGCAAGGCGAGACGCACCCGCTCATCAACCCCTTCGTAATGGCCACAGAGAATGACTAGTCGACGGGTGTCGGCCGCAAGGTTTTTTGCATAGGCCTGCGTGAATGGTCGACCATGTGGAGACGGAAACAACAACCGAATCTGTTCCCCGGCCAGCGCATAGTCGGCCTGAATCTGTTCCACTGCGCGCAAAATCGGTTCGGCCTTCATCACCATCCCGGCTCCTCCGCCGTAGGGGACATCGTCCGCCACCCTATGGCGATCGAGCGTATAGTCGCGCAAGTTGCGCACCTGCACGTGCAACAGACCTTTTTCCTGTGCTCGCTTCAGAATGCTCTGGCTCAGCACCGGCGCCACCATGTCGGGGAACAGGGTCAGAATGTCACACCGCATGGCGATCCTCAAGCAAGTCATCAATCCCGCGAACCATCATCTTGCGCTGCACGAGATCCACCGACGCCACGAAGCTCTTCGCAGCCGGAATGAGGACTTCCTCCGTCCCCTTGCGAACGACGAAGACGTGATTGTCCGGTATCTCCAAAATTGTCTCCACCACTCCAATCTCGTCGCCCCGCTCGTTCTCAACCGTCATCCCGATGAGGTCGCACTCAAAATACACATCCGCCGCCAACGTCGCCGCTGAACAACGCGGCACTTGGATCAATCCCCCGCGTAACGCGACAGCTTCTTCCGGCGTCGTCACCCCCACAAGACTCATGATATAGGTCGATCCGGCACGCCGAACATGAGCCACCGTCTTCTCGACAACCTGCCCCGTCGGTTCCAAAACTTGCACCTGCTTAAGGCCTTCCAGCCGGCCAGGCACATCGCTCAACGATCGTACCTTGAACTCGCCGCGCACACCGAAGTGGCGCTCAATCCAGCCGATCGTTATCAGATCTGCCTGAGCCGTGGCCACAGACTAAGCGACCTTCTTCTTCGCGGCTTTCTCTGCGGCTTTCTCTGCCTCAAACGTCTTCCAGACGCCAGCACGGCGGAGAAGGGTCTTGACCGTGACGGTCGGCTGAGCTCCCTGGCGCAACCAGCTCAACACCCGATCCTGCTTCAGCTCCGGCAAACCCGCCTCTTTCAAGGGATCGAAAATCCCAAGAATTTCCAGGAACCGCCCATCGCGCGGCTTCCGTGAATCCGCTGCCACTACGCGGTAAAGCGGTCGCTTATGTCGTCCTGTCCTCGTCAATCTCAAATGAACAGCCACTAGAATCCTCCTTCTGTACAACACACTATGATGATTGTGATCGCCCCTTACATCGAGCGCAGAAGTTGCGCCAACTGCCGGCGCCCTCCCGACCCTGCCATAACCTTGGCGATTTTCCTCGCCGAGAGAAACTGTTTAATCAACCGATTCACCTCTTCCACCTTCGTCCCGCTTCCACGCGCAATCCGCTTTTTCCTGCTGCCATTGATCAGGGTATGATCGCGGCGTTCACGAATCGTCATCGAGTCGATCATGGCCGTGACTCGCTTCATCTCCCGTTCGGGCATCTGCCCTTCCATCGCCCCCTTGAGCTTCTGGCCGCCCGGCAGCATGCCTAAAACCTGGTCGAGCGAGCCCATGCGACTGACCTGCCCCAGCTGAACACGGAAACTCTCCAGCGTGAACGTCTGGCTGCTCAGCAGCTTCTGCGCATCCTCCGCCTGCTCGAGCGTAAAGGTCTCTTGCGCCTTTTCGATCAGCGAGAGGACATCGCCCATGCCGAGGATGCGCGAGGCCATCCGATCGGGATGAAACAACTCCAACGCGTCCAGCTTCTCGCCCACACCCAAAAACTTGATCGGCTTGCCGGTCACCGCCCGAATCGACAACACCGCCCCGCCACGGGCATCGCCTTCAACCTTCGTCAGAATGACGCCCGTCAGCCCGATCCGTTGATCGAACTGGCTCGCCATCGTGACGGCATCTTGGCCCGTCATCGCATCAGCGACTAAGAGCACCTCGTGCGGTTGCACGGCCGCTCTCACCGCCACCAGCTCCCCCATCAACTCATCGTCGATGTGAAGACGCCCGCCGGTATCCAGCAGGACGAGATCGTATCCCTGCGCCCGCCCCCGCTCCACGCCGGCCTGGCAAATGCGAACGACATCCGTGTGGGTCGCCTGAGCCGGATCCGCCCGATGTACGTCGATCTCGAGGTCACGCCCCAGACTCGCTAACTGATCGCCGGCTGCCGGGCGACGAGGATCCGCCGCGACCAGAAGAACCCGTTTTCCCTGAGCCTTGACGTACCGACCGAGCTTGCCGCACGTCGTCGTTTTTCCGGCGCCTTGAAGCCCGATCATCATCACGACGGTGGGGGGATTCGAGGCCAGAGCTAAACCGACTCGTTCCCCACCCATCATCTCTCGCAGCTCGTCCCACACCACCTTGACCACTTGATGACCTGGGGTCAAACTCTGAAGAACTTCCCGCCCAACAGCCTTTTCACGAACCCGCTCGATGAAGTCCTTGACGATCTTGAAGTTGACATCGGCTTCGAGCAGCGCGAGGCGAACTTCCTTCAAGGCTTCCGCGATGTTCTGTTCGGTGAGGACCCCAGAACCGCGTAGTTTCTTAAAGATC
>JANYAJ010000375.1 GCA_025361385.1 Nitrospira sp. | reverse complement strand
CGTCCAGGCCCGATCCTTCCATCCACGCGCCTTCAGACGATCGGCCAGGGCCTGGGCCACCACATCTCCCGGCCGCTCTCCCGCCACATTAAAGTAGGTCACTCCGCCCCATAAATGAGTCCGCAGACCGAGCCGGTTTTTATCCAGCCGCCGATCCTCGAACGATTCGATCACGATCTTGACCGGCTCCGGCTCCATATACTGCGCCGCCGCTTGTTTCTGCTGCAGATCCAGATAGAACGTTTTCCCGCTCCCAGCACAACCGGTTCCCATCAAGAGACCTGCCGCACATAGGATACCGATGCCCAGTCGTCCGCTTGTCTGTATCACGATTGATCCTCCTTGCGATTGGCCGCCGTGCCGTTGAAGCGAGCCCAGTCTACCCAAGTTGTCGGCCTTAGACAAATACCGGACCACAGGATGCTGAAACAGACCGGCAGCGTCGTTCTCGCTTCGAACGCATCCTCAACGTAGCCAGGGGCTACGCCTCCGGTGCCTTCATCGGCTGCGACCTTGCTGAGCGGCCTGTTTGAGCATCCTGCAGAGATGTTCGCTTGATATGCCACACCTATACACCGTCGACATTCTAGTGGGTCACGATCGGTAGGATGGCTCGAAAGGTCTCGCGGCTGAATTCCGGCACGTGGCCCGACTGCACCCTGGGATCGGTGAACGACAGGAAACGGACGATCTTCAAGAATGACCGTTCGGCCAACACAGCGGCAATCTGCGCCTTGCGATCATGGGTGATCGGCAACGTATACCCCTCGCCCCGTTTCCATTCCCACAAAGTCGGCGCCAGGGACAGCTCCAGCCCCTGCCCGGCAAGCTGATGAAACCGGTCCACGATCCTGGCCTTGTGTTGCTTGATCCCCTCCCCTTCCAACAGCAAGGCACAGACGACATGATGCCCCCACCAAAAGAGCGTCCGAAAGGCAAAGACATTCGAGTCGTGAAAGTGTTTTGGGAAATCCAGATATTGGTAGGGAAAGGATTCGAGATGCTCTCCCTTCACAAATTGGCAGATAGCCGGATTGAAGTCCGGTGGGGTCACGAGCGCGGTCGACGAGATCTCTTCTTTCAAGACGGCATGGGTGGCTGAGAGCGAGTGGCGCATCTTCGCCATGATTTGCGCCTTAGCGCGAAAAAAGTGTTGATCGGCCAGTAAGGCCGTCTCTTCGTCTGTGAATTGGGAGGGCATAGGCATCACTACGCAGGCGATCGGCTCGAAGGGGGCCGGCTACTTCTGATGGGTTTCGAACTGGGCGACCGTCAAATCGTACTGCGCTCGACATTCCGCACAGCGGACCCACAGCGCATCCTCAAACACATCCATCTCCCGGACCGATAGAGCAGACACATGGGTCCCCATACAGTTCTTGAGCGCCGGAAGCCCGTCCGGCTGTGCAGGATCGATCACAGGCGACGTGGAATCCCCTGTCGCATCCTGCCTGGTTACCGCATCGGTGGTCACTCGATGCACCATGCGACAAGAACTGCACGTCAGCACGACAATGCGCTCGGGCTCAACGCGCTTGACCTTCAGACAGAGCGGATGTACCGACCAACATTGTTGGAGAAAGGCCCCGCTACGAATAATCTCTGCCATAGACCATCCTCGTACAGAAGCAGCCTACCAACAAGCCGCGAAAACCAATTTACGCGCAGAACCTAGGTGCCCGTCCGTGCGACATAGCGAGCAAACAATCCTGCAGGATGCTCAAACAGGCCGCTCAGCAAGGCCGCAGCGAGTAAAGAGCCGAGGCGTACCCGGAGGGTACGTTGAGGGTCTGAACGATGCGAGAACGACGCTAGCGACCTGTTTCAGCATCCTGCTACAGAGCCCATAGGATGAGCATCACCACCACGCCCAGTACGTAAGGCAGCACACAGGAATAGAGTACCGCCGACCGCGCACGACCCGGCGAGTCGTTGTGCGACAACTGTTCCTTGTAGACAAATTCACGGGAGAGGATCAATACGGTGAGCGTCAGTGCCAATGTCCGGCTGGTCCGCGGCCAGGTATATTCACCACTGATAATGAAGTTCGCGGTGAAAAACCCACTGAAGAGGAGAATGAGAGGCGCAAGCACGAACCGGACTGATTCAGAAAAAAAGGCATGCCAGCCCGGACGGGTTTCCACCGGGCTTGATTGTGAGCTGGGAGTCACGACCCGACGGCCGTTGGAGCCTCTTCCTTCGGCGAAGGCGAAGAAAGGGGGATGCCCTCTTGGGCGGCGCGGCAGGTCTTGCACAGGCGGGGACGGGCTTTCAGGAACGAAACCTTGCCGCTGGCCAGGCAACTATAATGGACGAACTCGTCGCACAATGCGCAACGGGACCACCCGCCGCTAAAAAACGTTTTATTGCGGTAGAGCCCTTCCTTGCAAACCTTGCAGTTGCGGGGTTCAATCCCCAACAGCATTGGCTCCCAGTCTCCGCCGCCTTTTCGAATACTCATGCCGCGGAGTATAGCGAAGGCGAGCGGCGAAGGGCAAGGGGCGCAAAGGCCGTAACTCTTCTTAACTTTTACCCCCTTGGGTCAGTGCCCGTAATTTCTACCGCATACGACCATCTCTTCCATGAGGGCAGGCAAGGTGACCTCCCAGACGTGCCGATAGCCCAGGCGAGGGCCTTCC
>JANYAJ010000159.1 GCA_025361385.1 Nitrospira sp. | reverse complement strand
TGCTCGCGCAACGCGCGGCCTCAGAAGGCCCTCGTTGGACGCGCGCAGTGGAAGATCAATCAGCCCCCATCCCTGAAGATAAGGGTGAATTTGGAGGGAGTTTTGTATTGTTCGATGCGCGCAGTGAAAAACATGAGGCCGGGCGGGAATTTGTCCCGCCCGGCCTCATGAGAGCTATCGGCTGAGTTACTTGGCTGCGACGATTTCGAGGAGTTCGACTTCGAAAATTAATGTCGAGCCTGGCTTGATCGTGGGAGGCGCGCCTTTGTCGCCGTAGGCGAGAGACGACGGGCAGGTCAGCTTGCTCTTGCCGCCAACTTTCATCATTTGCACGCCTTCTGTCCAGCACTTGATGACTTGGTTCAGTCCGAACGTGGCTGGCTCGCCCCGCTTGACGGAACTATCGAAGACTGTCCCGTCGGTCAGTGTGCCATGGTAGTGCACCTTGACCGTATCCGTGGCTTTGGGGCTCGCGCCTTTGCCTTCCTTGATGGTCATGAGGATTGCACCGGATTCGGTTTTCTTGGCACCGGATTCTGCGGCGGCTTTCGTGAGGAATGTGGCTCCTGCTTTCTTTTCCGTCTCTGCGACGACCGACGCACGGGCCTGTTGCAGTTGTTGAATCTTGGGGCCGAATGTCTGGAGTTCTACTTTGGGAATCTTTTTGAAGACCCCATCGGAGATGCCGGATTTCACGAGATCAAGCTCCGATTCGGTCAGGTTGAAGGCGCCAAGCGATTGGCTGATGGCCAATCCCAGAGCATAAAGGGTTTTTTGTTCATCATTCGTGGGTTCCGGAGTTGCAGCGAATGCCGCACTGGTTCCAAGGCTGAGTAGGGCGACCAAACAGGAGACAACGAAGCGCATGAGCTGTCCTTTCTTTGTATGTGACGGCGGCGGACCTGATATCGCAAATCCAGAAGCTTCGTAGAGTATGCGATGTGAGCGCCGGGCTCAAGACAATTATGCTTCGCAGGACGCTGAAACGGTTCGTCAGCGGCGTTCTCGGCTCATCGAAATCCTCAACGTACCCTCACGGGTACGCTTCCGGTTTCGACTCGCCTGCGGCCTTGCTGAACGGACCGTTTGAGCATCCTGCAGGCTACATGCAAGAAAACGAATCGGTCTCAATGTCCCTTCGTTACCAGCGGTGGCCCCGGTGATGTCCATAGTAGCGGGGGCCGAAGATGTAGGGAGGGTAATAGTAGGGTTGTCCATAGATCCAGGGGCGCCCTAAATAGAGGCCGAGCCCCACAGGTGGATAGGTATAGATGGGAGGGGCCACTTGCACAATGGTGGGTGGTTGGGCCAGTGGCTGTTGTGCTGCTGCGCCGGCGGCGGTTTGATGATCCATCTGGGATTTTAGCTGATTGACGGTGTCTTGCTGCGCTTGCACGCGTGCTTGAAGCGCGGCGATCTGGTCGCGCTGCGATTCGACGAAGGCCGCCAAACAACGGGTATGGGCGTCGCCGGTATAGCTTGAACATTCCCACGGTGTCTGCGACTCGCCCGCCTGGGCTGGCAGCGAAGCCAATACCATGCCGATTCCCATGACGCCGCCGAGAAGCCATGGCCAAGGCTTGGTTGTTGTTCTGGCGGAGTGACGGATCGCGTGATCGTTCATGGCGCCCTCCTGGTAGCAACTAGCTTTAGCCTAACATGCGTTTGCTTGCTGTGCCACTCCTCCGTTGCACCCTTGTCGAAGCCCCGCTAGAATCCGCCCACAAGGATGCCCAAGCCGTTCCTATGATTCTTGGATTCGTCATTCTCTATCTGCTTCTATCGGTCGGGATTGGGCTGGTTGCCGCCAGGCGGGTCCATACCACGAAGGATTTCGCGGTCGCAGGACGGAGCCTTCCGCTGCCGATTGTGACGGCGACGGTCTTTGCGACGTGGTTCGGCGCAGAGGCGGTGCTCGGAATTTCTTCCACGTTCGTGAAAGAGGGATTGCGTGGCGTCGTCGCCGACCCATTCGGGTCGAGCATGTGTCTGATTCTCGCCGGACTCTTCTTCGCCCCGCGTCTCTATCGACTCAATCTGCTGACCGTCGGCGACTACTATCGGGTTCGCTATGACCGCAGCATTGAAGTCCTCTGCACCCTCTGCGTCGTCGCGTCGTACCTGGGCTGGGTTGCGGCCCAATTCAAAGTATTGGGATTGGTCCTCAACGTAGTGACTGACGGCGTGGTCAGTCAGCCGGTCGGCATCGTGATCGGTGCGGCACTCGTCTTGACCTACACGACGTTCGGCGGGATGTTTTCCGTGGCGATCCTGGATTTTGTTCAAATCTCCGTAATCATGGGGGGGTTGCTCTATATCGCGTCTGTCGTGAGCGACTTGGCGGGGGGAGTGGGCACGGTCATCGACCATGCAGCGGCTGCCGGCAAATTAGACTTCTTTCCCCCGGCTACGCTCTCGGCCTGGGTTCCGTTCATCGGCGCTTGGATGACGATGATGTTGGGGTCGATCCCTCAACAAGATGTCTTCCAGCGCATCAGCTCGGCGAAGGACGAACGAACAGCCGTGAGGGGGGCGCTGCTGGGTGGCACGCTCTACTTCCTCTTCTGTTTTGTTCCGATGTTTCTGGCCTATGCGGCGACTTTGGTGGACCCAGTGAAGTTCGGTCTGCTGTTGGAGCAGGATTCGCAATTGGTCCTGCCGATGCTGATCCTGCAGCATACCCCGATTGCAGCCCAGATTGTGTTTTTCGGCGCGGTCCTTTCTGCCGTCATGAGTTGTTCGAGCGCGACGTTGCTGGCACCGTCGGTGGCCCTGAGTGAGAACGTCATCAAGCCGATGCTGTCGCCATTGAACGATTCAGCATTTCTTCGTCTGATGCGTGTGGTTTTGGTGGGGTTTGCCGTGACGGTCTTGGCGATTGCCCTCTGGTCGGACGCCAGTATCTACAAGATGGTGGTGAATACCTATAAGGTGACGCTGGTGGCGGCATTTATTCCTCTGTTCGCGGGGCTCTATTGGAAACGAGCCACGACTCAGGGGGCACGCTGGGCCATTGTGGCTGGTCTCACGAGCTGGCTGGCACTCGAAGGCTTCGGTTCGCCGACTGCCCTATGGCCGCCCCAACTTGTCGGTTTTCTGGCAGCGGGGGCCGGCATGATCGCCGGATCGCTGTGGCCGTCGCAGTCCTCTGGCGCGAGGTAAGCAGGTTGGGCCTCTGTTACTGGGCCAATGTGGTGCGGACGAGACGACGGACGTCTTCAACGGTGAAGGGCTTTTGGATGACGTGCCGTGCGCCGAAGAGTTTGGCGATGTCCAGAAGACTCCGAGCACCGGTCGCACCGCTCATGGCAATGACATTGGCCTCCATGAATTCCCGCGTCAGCGCGAGTGTGACCTCCATCCCATCCCGTTCCGGCATGAGAATGTCGGTGATGACCAGATCGGTCGGATCTTGGCGATACATCCTGAGGCCGATCTGTCCATTGGCCGCTTCGCGGACCTCATGGCCGTCCTCTTCCAGGATGCGGCATAAGAATGTTCGAATGGTTGCGTCATCGTCAACGATGAGAATTGTAGCCATGTTCCTCCGGCTAGAGTTGGGTGATGTCACTGAGGCCTCTCGTGGGGCTGTTCCCTTGAAGAGATCTGTTTAGGCTGCCTGCAGGACGAACGACTCAGCTCCCAGATAGACATCTTCGCCCTGGTAATCTGGTTCGTAGCGCAGGTGTACGGACACAGGATTCCGTTGTGACAGGTGACACTGCTGAATAGGGGATTCATGGACATGCCCGCAATTCATGCAGCGATACCCGTCCGTCCACATGCGTCCGGAGGCGCCCTCGAACATCAAGAGATGATCCTTTGCCATGAGGCTATAGCAGCGTGAGCAATGCATGGTCGTCCTCCTCGGTTGTCGGTCTAGGAACTCGTGCCCGCTGTTAAGAGGATAGCGAAATCCCCGGAGAGCGGTAGACCCGGAGGAAGTAACTCGGAAGGGGGGGCAGGGTAGCTGTGTAAATACTCGATATGACAGGCGGGGCCTGAGGGGGCGGAATATATCGAGGTCTGTCTGCCGGCCTTTTTGCCGACTACGGTGCATCGCGATCCTGTTCTGAGGCAGAGGTATGGTGAGTCTTGGCAAAGCTCCGATTCCCCATTATGATAGCGCGGTTTTTCCGGTAAAACGGTTCCTTTCATTTCACGTCTCAAGGAGGTGTATTCGATGAAACACGTGATCTTGTCTGCCACGGCCTTACTCGTCGCCCTGGGTTTTGGCGCATCGACCTTTGCACAGGAGACAGCTCCTGTGCCTGCTCCGACAGCGCCAGCAGCAGCGACGGCTCCGGCGTCTGGGGAGATGAAGGCGGAAGGCAGCCCGAAGATGGATCGTGCGGCGAAGAAGGCCGAACGGAAAGCCGCGAAGGATCGCCACAAAGCCGAACGCAAAGCTGAGAGAGCCAAGCGTAAGGCCGAGAAAAAACCCGCCAAGGAAGCGCCGGGCGCGGGCAGCGATATGAGCAAGCCCTAAAGGACTTGTGTCATCAGCCCACTGGGGCGGGGAGACGGAGGCGATCGCTTCACGTCTCCCCGGTTCCGCAGTGCGCTATTGTTCAGCATCCACTCCGTCACATCTTCCGTCGCGCCTCTGCCAGCATTCTTTTTCTGTCCCTCTTTGAGAGGTACCCGTGGGTATGACCATTCAATGGTGATGGGATCAGGCTTGCCTCGTGACAGGGGTGTTTCGCATCCTCGTGAACGATCGCGTATGCTGTCCGGGAAGGAGCGAGTCTCATGGCGATTGTGCATCCATGGATAAAACGGGGAGTGGGGGCGCTGCTGGCGTTGGTCGTAAGCGGCCTAGCCGGACTCCTGATCTATGGTGCGGTCCTCTCGATGAGTCTTGCCCTGCCGAAGAGCGACGAACATCCGCCGCTGCGTCTGTATAGCGGACCCTTTCTGCTGCAACCGGATCTCTCACTGGCGCACAGCCATCTGCTTGAACGGTTACAACGGTTGGGCTATCGGCGAGTGACTGTGCCGGTGCAGTTTTCCGGTGATTATCAGCTGACCGATGAGGCGTTGACGGTCTATCTCCATCCGCAACCGGAGGGCCATGTCGGGGCGACGAGGGTGACGTTGACGTTAGAGCAGGGGCGAGTAACGGATGTTCGATCTCCGGTCGATGGCGCTCCGCTCTTTCCCATCTTTCTGGAGCCTGAACTCTTGAGCGGCGTGCGAGGGGCGTCTCGTCAGGTGCGCGAATGGATTCCGTTGGCGCAGATTCCTCCTCACGTCATCGCCACGGTTCTCACCATCGAAGATGGCCGGTTCTATTCCCACTTCGGCATCGATCCGGTGGCCGTCGGGCGGGCGCTCTGGACCAATATCGCCAAGGGTGGTGTGGTGCAGGGCGGTAGTACCATTACGCAGCAACTGGCGAAAAATCTGTTCTACTCGCCGCAGCGAACGATGGGGGGGAAATTCAAAGAAGCCCTGGCCTCCCTGATTCTGGAAGCGAAGTATACGAAACAAGAGATTCTCGAAAGTTACCTGAATGAAATCTATCTCGGGCAGGCGGGCTTCGTGTCGATCTACGGGGTGGGCGAGGCCGCGCATCGCTATTTCGGGAAGACCCT
>JANYAJ010000140.1 GCA_025361385.1 Nitrospira sp. | reverse complement strand
TGAGGCCCGCCGAATCCAGACTGATTCAGGGCTATCGTGAGTCGAGGAATATCGTCCACCGTCAGACGCTGCAATGACAGGGTCCCCCACCGAGCGGCAACTGCGGCTGTCATATCTGGAAGGGGGGCCAGCACAATCACGTCCTCTTGAAACCGTCCGACGAGCCGAGGGTGTGTGACAAGCTCTTTACGGATGCCTGGTTGATCCAGCAACGCCATCACCCGGTCGGCATGATGCTGGATCTCTCCCGGAATTTCCTCTCGCATGAACGGACATTTCGTATCCCACCCCAACAGAATCTGGTCATGCGCCTCATTCCACATCAACGCCAATGGATAGAGCTGACAATCGAGCGGGCGCTGCTCATAGATACGGCACTGTGACGTCGTTGAATCGAATGCCGGACAGAGATAGCCCTCTCCATGGGGGGCTGGAACCAGAGTCACCTGCGACCCTTGCCGATCGGGAAAGGCCGTTCCCTCAATGCCCCCAGCCAGGGCGCTGCTAATTTCGTCCCCGGTAAAATAGGGACGCAGAGCACTGTCGGGGTCCGGAAAGCGACAACAGACATCGCACTGGAGACAGCTACGGCTCGGCACGAGTTGTGGCAACGCGGTCGATAATGTCACGGAAGCGTCCAGCAGTTCATCGGTACAGTCGGACATGGGAGGATTCCAATCGATACGCGGCTTATACTAGCACCATTCTGCAGGAGCGCCCAAGGGGATGTCACCTTTTCACTGGCGTTCCTTCTCTTCCTGTGCCGCAATATATTGCATCCAGGTGTCCACTCCATCGGCACTTGTTGCCGTGACCTTGCGACGGTCTCTACGCCTCTCCCTCTTCGCGCCCCTCGCCCCTTGTACGATCCTAAATCCTCGTGTTAGAGTTCCTTGCCCTCGCATGAAAGGCTCTCATTGACATGGACACCCCCTCTGTCTGATTTGGCTACCTCCGACCTCCTTCATCGCTGCGCGATCATCCGTGACCAACTGAGCCACGCTGGCCTCTTTCCGGCTCTGCCAGGACAAGAGCCGGCTCCCGGAGCGGTTGCCGCGACGACGACCTGGCGAATCGCCACCACGCCATTCACCGTCACCCAAGAGCAGTTAGACTTTTTTCACCGGCTTGGCCCGCAGCTCCTCTCGTTTTATCGGGCGCTGAACCGCCTCTACCTCGACAGTGTACGAGGCCTCCAACCGGCCTGGGTCGCGGGATACCTCGACCAAGGCAAGCCGGAAGGTTTGCTCACGTACAGCCGGATGAAGCGATTTCGGGATTACCTGCCCGCCGTCATCCGACCGGACGTCATCCCTACCCAGGACGGGATGGTCATCACCGAACTCGACTCAGTCCCAGGCGGGATCGGTATGACGGCCTGCCTCTCATCACTCTATGCCGATACGCAGACTGATGGGCTGTCGCTCGTGGGAGGTCCCGAAGGGATGGTACGAGGGTTTGCGGCCATGCTGAAGGCCCAGCTCGGCCAGCATACCGGCTGCATCGCGATTCTGCTGTCGGAGGAAGCCAAAGACTATCGTCCGGAAATGACGTGGCTCACGGCCCGGCTGCGAGCGATCGGGGTCGACGCCTATTGCGTGGAGCCTCGACAGATTCGATTCACTGAAGAAGGCCTCCGGATCACCCACGAGGGAATCGATCAGCCGATCGCCCTGATCTATCGCTTCTATGAGTTATTCGATCTGCTCAATATTCCCAAATCAGAACTCGTCCAATATGCGGTCAAGAAGGATCGGGTCGCCGTCACGCCGCCCTATAAACCGGCGCTGGAAGAAAAACTCGCCTTTGCCCTGCTCCATCACCCGGCCCTACGACCCTTCTGGGAGCAGGCCTTGGGGCAAGAGGTCTTCCTCCACCTGACGACGATCATGCCGCGCACCTGGATTCTCGATCCTGCGCCAATCCCTCCATCCGCCACGATTCCTGGTTTGGCGATGGGCGGACGGGCCGTGATGAACTGGCGCGATCTGGCCACGGCCACCCAGAAAGAACGGCACTTCGTGATCAAGCCATCGGGGTTCTCCGAACTCGCCTGGGGCAGCCGAGGGGTGTCGGTTGGTCACGATATGCCGCAACACGAATGGGCAGCTGCCATCGACAAGGCCCTGGCCTCTTTTCCCAAAACGCCCTATATCCTGCAG
>JANYAJ010000123.1 GCA_025361385.1 Nitrospira sp. | reverse complement strand
GCTGGAGTCATGGTTCCACTCACGCCATTGTCCGAACTCTCCACCCATGAACAGCATTTTTTTGCCGGGATGCCCATACATGAAGCTGTACAGAGCGCGAAGGTTGGCAAAGCGTTGCCACTCGTCGCCGGGCATCTTGTCGAGCAGCGCCCGTTTTCCATGCACCACTTCATCGTGCGAGAGCACCAGGACAAAGTTTTCATTGAAGGCATAGAGGAGTCCAAACGTCAGCTGATTCTGATGGAAGGGGCGGTGGACGGCATCGCGGCTGAAATATTCCAGCATGTCGTGCATCCAGCCCATGTTCCACTTAAACGTGAAACCGAGTCCTCCCGCATAGGTAGGGCGTGAGACTCCCGGCCAGGACGTGGATTCTTCGGCGATGGTGATGGCGCCAGGGAAGTCACGGTGGACCAAGACATTTAAGTCTTTGAGCAGCGTGACGGCTCCGAGGTTTTCGTGCCCGCCGAACTGATTGGGAATCCATTCTCCTTCTTTCCTGCCGTAATCGAGATAGAGCATCGAGGCGACGGCATCCACGCGCAAGCCATCGATGTGGTAGCGATCCAGCCAAAAGAGGGCGCTGTTCATCAGGAAGTTCCGGACCTCGACGCGATCGTAATTGAAGATGCGGCTGTGCCAGTCAGGATGGTAGCCGAGTCTCGGGTCGGCATGGTCGTAGAGGTGTGTGCCATCAAACTGGGACAACCCATGTGGATCGTCGGGAAAGTGTGCGGGGGTCCAATCCATGAGCACACCGATCCCGGCCTGATGCGCCCTGTCGACGAAGGCCATGAAGTCTTCGGGAGACCCGTGCCGGCTGGTTGCAGCGAAGTAACCGGTGGTCTGATAACCCCAGGATCCATCGAACGGATGTTCGGTGATCGGGAGCAGCTCGACATGGGTATATCCCATATTCTTCACGTAAGGGATGAGCTTTGCTGCAAGCTCTGAATATGTCAGCCAGCGATTCCCTTCCTCAGGGATACGCATCCATGATCCAAGATGGGCCTCGTAAATTGAGAGGGGCATGGAGAGTGGGTCTTGCTGTGCCCGAGCCACCATCCAGGACTGGTCCTTCCAGCGGTAGGGAGCGAGTGAGTGGACTATCGACGCGGTCTTGGGGCGCAGCTCCGATGCCACGGCATAGGGATCGGCTTTCAGGAGCGGGGCGTCATGATGGCGCGAACGGATTTCATATTTATAGAGTGTGCCGTCAGTGAGGTCTGGAATGAAGAGTTCCCAGAGTCCGGTGGCTCCGCGATTCGTCATGGGGTGGCGTCGGCCATCCCATTGGTTAAAGTCGCCTACGACACTGACCCGCAGGGCATTCGGTGCCCAGACGACAAAATGAACTCCAGCGATCCCCTGCACGGTTCTGAGATGGGCGCCCATTGTCTCGTAGGCTTTGAAGAAGGTGCCCTCGGCAAAGAGATGCAGCTCAAAGTCGCTGAGAAGGGGGGGGAAGGCGTAGGGATCATACCGCTCCGAGACCTGCCCCGCATGGTCGGTGATGCGGAGACGATAGGAGGCCGTTCCAAGTGGACCAGGAACGATCGCTTCGAACAAACCGGCCTCATGAAGGCGCACCATGGGAATGGGCTGCCGACCTCGCTCATTGAGGAGTAGGGCAACGTCGTTGGCTTCAGGCAAGAAACACCGAATCGCAACGGTAGAGGATTTACCCTGGGCCAGCGGATGGGCACCAAGAATCGCGAGGGGATCCCAGTGGTGACCCTGGACGAGTTGTTCGAGTTGATCGAGTGACAAACCAGACATATACGGAGACTCCTCAGTGTGTAGACCGTATCGTAAGAGGGCCGCGGCTGGAATGGAAGAGGAAAACGCATTGAGATATCCGCTTAAAGAGCTCGTGTGATGTGCCCTGTCGCGCCGTGTGCAGGAGGGACGGATCGAGACCTCGACTCTCTGGATTGTTTAACGAGCCGAGTCAGCTCATCGAGGGTTCTGTAACTGGATACTTCGTGAGGTAGTCCGGCCCCTCGGTGATACGTAGAAAGACTATTTGGTTAGTGGTTCCGTGCCATTTATGATATTGATCTTGCGTAGTATCCATAGCATGGAGGACCCTGCCACAGATGGTCAGTCGGCGTCGAAACCTTATCGTTTAGCCATGGGGAATACAGCATGCGATTTCTGAGATACGCCAATGCCGACAGTTAACCCACGAGACCTGAAGGTCGTGATCGTCGGCGGTGGACCGGCTGGACTGACGGCGGCATATCAGCTGTCGAAGGTCGGCGCGAAGTCCGTGGTCCTCGAGAAAGATACGATACTCGGCGGCATCTCCAGAACAGTGGAGTATAAAGGCTACCATTTTGACATCGGCGGCCACCGGTTTTTCACCAAGGTTTCCGTCGTGGATAAAATGTGGAGAGAGGTGCTTCCCGAGGGAGACTTCCTGCATCGCCAGCGCTTGTCGAGGATCTACTACAACAGGAAGTTCTTCTTCTATCCTCTAAAGCCAGTCAATGCCTTGTTTGGGCTAGGAATTTTCAACAGTCTGCTCATCCTGATCAGTTATGTCTGGGCGCAACTTTTTCCCCAGATGCCGGAAGATAATTTTGAGTCGTGGGTCTCCAATCGATTCGGCAAGCGGCTGTATCTGACGTTCTTTAAAACCTACACTGAAAAAGTCTGGGGCATGCCGGCGAATACGATTGCTGCTGATTGGGCGGCGCAGCGGATTAAAGGGTTGTCACTGTTGGTGGCCGTCAAAAATGCGCTGATCAAACAGTCGACGGAGAAGGGATCGGTTGTCAAAACGTTGATCGACGCGTTCGATTATCCCAAACGCGGTCCCGGGATGATGTGGGAGCTCGTTGGAGAGTTGGTCAAGAAGGATGGAAGTCAGGTGCATCTCGGCGCATCGGTTGACGGGATTCGTTGGGCCGGCAATCGAGTTGAGGGGATGGATGTCTCGATGCAGGGTCGACGTGAATCCCTGACGGGCACGCACTATATCAGCAGCATGCCGATCAGTGAACTGATTCGTAAAATGAATCCGCCTGCACCCAAGGAAGTCATCGCCGCCGCCGACCGTCTGAAGTACCGGGACTTTCTGACCGTCGCGCTGATCGTGAATAAAAAGGACTTGTTTCCCGATAATTGGATCTATATTCACGACTCGCAGGTCAAGGTCGGACGGATTCAGAACTTCAAGAACTGGAGTCCGTACATGGTTCCGGACCAGAACAAGACCTGTTTGGGGCTGGAGTATTTTTGCTTCGAGGGAGACGGGTTATGGACGATGAGCGACAACGATCTCATCGAGCTCGGAACGCGCGAACTTGAATTGATCGGCATGGCCAAGGCGGGGGATGTCGAAGACGGGGCGATTGTGCGAATGCCGAAAGCCTATCCTGTGTACGATGCGGACTATCAAGTGGCGCTCACCTGCATCCGGGAGTTTCTGGACGGCTTCCAAAACCTGCAAGTGGTGGGGCGTAACGGTATGCATCGGTACAACAATCAGGACCACTCGATGCTGACGGCCATGCTGGCAGTAGAGAATATTCAAGGCGCCCGGCATGATCTCTGGCAAGTAAATGCGGAGCAAGAGTACCACGAAGAGGCCAAGGCTGAGGATGTCACGGCCAAAGATCAGCTCCGTGCCGTGGCTTCTACGCAACCGTTGGTTCCACAACCTGTGCCCGCGGGCCTTCGGCAGCGAATGGCGATAGTCTTCGCCCGGCTCGACAAACTGGCGTTTGCCACGGCCTGCGGCGCTGTTGCGGGGGCGGCCTGTTTGCTCGCAACCGCCTGGGGGGCCTTCAATGGCGGCGCACTCGCTGAGACGATGGCCTTGCTCGCTCAATTCTTCCCCGGTTATCAGGTGAGCGTTTTAGGGGGCGTCATCGCATCTGCCTATGTGTTCTTCTGGACATTTCTGTGGGCGTGGCTGTTCGCCTATCTTCGCAATTTCTCTCTGGCCTTTGTGATCTATCGGGCGAAGCGCAAAGCTGAGATACTGTCGTTTCAATCGTTTCTCGACCACTACTAGTTCATACGGAATGGAATGAGGGGATTGCCGATGGCGAAAATATCAGACCTCGATGAAGAAGTCCTGTTCAGCTCGGTGCTGAGACTAAAGAGTAAAGTGTTCGGGCTCGTGCTGGGACTCTTGTGCGGTTCGGCTATCTTTATCGCGACGAACTGGCTCCTGTTAAAGGGGGGCCATGAGACCGAGACTGGAGCCTATGTCGTCGGACCCCATCTAGAACTCTTGGGCCAGTTCTTTCCCGGCTACCACGTGTCCTTCATGGGGAGTTTGATCGGATTTCTCTACGGATTTGCCTGTGGCACGATTGCAGGGTCTGCTGTGGGGGCGATCTACAACGTGATTGTGAATCGGAGAAATTAGCATGGGTCATGCAGATATCCGGGTCTTTCCACCTCCTCAATCGCGAGAGGAGCATGCCGTCGGCTCCGCCGACCAGATTCCCACGTTGTCCGTGGTCATCCCGGTTTTTAACGAAGCGGAGAACATTACGACATTACATGCGCGTCTCAGCGGGGTGCTGAAAGACCTGGTGCCGGATTATGAAATTGTGGTGATCGACGATGGCAGTCGGGACGAGAGTCCGGCAATCTTGAGGCAGTGCGCCGCAAATGATCCTCATGTCGTGGTGGTCGAGTTAGCCAGAAACTTCGGACATCAAATTGCGATCAGTGCCGGGCTTGAGCATAGCCGGGGCCGCGCGGTCTGTATCATGGACGCGGACTTGCAGGATCCTCCGGAAGTCGTGCCCCAGTTTCTCGCGGAGTGGCGTCGAGGCGCCGATGTGGTGTACGCGATCCGCACGGCTCGAAAGGAAGGCTGGTTCAAGCGCACGGCATACGCGATGTTCTATCGACTGATGCAGCGAATCGCGCATATTCACATTCCTCTGGATGCAGGCGATTTTTGTGTGATGGATCGCCGTGTCGTAGATTTGCTTGTGCGGATGCCTGAGCGTAATCGCTTTGTGCGTGGCATCCGAAGCTGGGTGGGTTTTACGCAGGTGGGTGTGACATATGAACGCCATGCGCGGCATGCCGGTGAGCCCAAGTATACCTATCGCAAGTTACTGTATTTGGCGCTCGACGGACTGCTCTCGTTCAGCTATATGCCGCTACGGGTCATTACCCTCTTGGGCGTCGGCGTCGCGCTATTTTATTTGGGGCAAAAACTGCTCTTCGGCATCGGTGTGCCAGGTTTTGCCACCTTGGTTATCGCGATCTTCTTTCTCTCCGGGATTCAAATGCTGACAATGGGGGT
>JANYAJ010000093.1 GCA_025361385.1 Nitrospira sp. | reverse complement strand
CCATAGTTGATGCCCACACGTCCCGATTCATCGACCCCGATGACCGAATAGGGATTCCCCCATCGCTGCAGCCAGGCGATCCCCTCGTCCCGCCGGTCCTTGTAGTCCATGCCGTAGATCGGGACTTCGCCGGTTTTTGCGAGCCGCATCAGCACAGGATGCTCTTCCTTACAGCCACCGCACCACGAAGCCCAGAAGTTCAGCAGCCAGACTGTGCCGCGCAGATCCTGCAGCGACAACATCTGCTGAGGTTCGTGTAATTGTGGCAGGGCAAAATCCGGCGCCGGTTTACCCACTAACGGCGATGGCACTTCGCGAGGGTTCAAGGTGAGCCCAATACCCAGAAACCCGACGACCACCACAAAGATTACAAGAGGGAGGAGGAACCGTTTCATGAGACCTCTGGTCCCACCGGGTGCGGCAGATCTGACATGAGCGACTCTTCACGTCGCTCGGCTAAGCGATAGCGGCGATCGGTCATCGCAAGGACCCCGCCCAACGCCATAATCAAACAACCGCCCCAGATCCAGTCGATGAAGGGCTTGTGGTACAACCTCACGCTCCAGGCTCCCCCAGGCAGCGGTTCCCCGAGCGACACATAGAGGTCGCGCAGCAATCCTGTATCAATCGCGGCTTCGGTCATCGTCTGATTCTGAACCGGATAATGCCGCTTTTCAGGAAACATGTCGGTGACGTCATGCCCCCCCTGGCTCACGTGAAACATCCCGCGTGCCGCCGTATAGTTCGGCCCCTTGATATTTTGCACGCCATCGAACCGGAAGGTGTAGCCTCCGATGGTGGAGGTCTCGCCAACATTCATGCGTAGATCTTGTTCGACCTCGAACCCTTTGACCATGGTGACGCCTACGATAAACACCGCGATGCCGCAATGGGCGACCACCATGCCCCAATAGGCCCGCGGAAGCGTGGCCAGACCACTCATGGCACTGGTGCCGACGAGGCGGCTCACTCGCTCCCACACATTCACCGCTGCCGTCGTCACAATCCAGGACGCCAACAACAGACCCAGGCTGAGAAGCGGCGTCCACTTGCCCAGCACGAACGGGAGCAGCAGCGCGGTAACGACGCTAGCGCCGAAGGCCCAACGCAGGCGCAGCGCCAAGTCCGGCAGGCTCGCTTTCTTCCACTGTGCCAATGGACCGATTCCCATGAGAAAAATGGCCGGGGTCATGAGGGGCACAAACACCGTATCGAAATAAGGTGGACCGACTGAAATCTTTCCGAGACCCAACGCGTCGAGGAACAGCGGATAGAGCGTACCCAGGAAGACCGATCCCAAGGCCGCGATCAGCAACACATTGTTCCCCAGCAACATCGCTTCGCGCGAGACCATGTCGAAGCCGCCCCCCAACCCCACACGCGGGGCACGCCAGGCATAGAGGACCAACGACCCGCCAATGACGATCGCGAGGAAGACCAGAATAAACAAGCCGCGTTTTGGATCGGTCGCGAAGGCATGGACCGAGGTCAAGACACCGGATCGGACCAAGAAGGTCCCGACCAAACTCAATGAGAAGGCGAGAATTGCGAGCAGCACTGTCCAGACTTTGAATCCGCCCCGTTTATCCGTCACGGCCAGCGAATGGATCAGCGCGGTCCCTGCCAGCCAGGGCATGAAGGAGGCGTTTTCCACCGGGTCCCAGAACCACCAGCCGCCCCAGCCAAGTTCGTAATAGGCCCAACCGCTGCCTAACGCGATCCCCACGGTGAGAAAACACCAGGCGGCGGTCGTCCAGGGACGCGACCAGCGGGCCCAGGCTGCGTCCAGGTTGCCTCCCAACAGAGCTGCAATCGCAAAGGCGAACGCCACGGAAAATCCCACGTACCCCATATAAAGCATCGGCGGATGCATGACCATGCCGGGGTCTTGCAGCAAGGGATTGAGATCGCGCCCATCGGCTGCGGCCGGGATCAACCGTTCGAATGGATTCGACACGGTCAACATGAACAAGATAAATCCCAGGCTGATCAACCCCATGACGCCGAGAATACGGGCCCGCATCGCCGCCGGCAGATGTTCGGAGAAGAACGTCACGGCGACCATCCAGACGGTGAGAATGAAGGTCCAGAGGAGCAACGACCCCTCATGCGCGCCCCAAATGGCCGCGAGACGATAATGCAGGGGGAGATGGGAGTTCGACGTGGACGCGACGTACAGGACCGAGAAGTCTTTGACGGCGAACGCGTATCCCAGGCAACAGAAGGCCAACAGGACCAGGATGAATTGCCCGCGCGCCGCCGGCTTCGCAACGGACATCAAGGCCGCGCTCCCGACTGCGGCCCCGTAAATGGGCAGGCTCCCCTGCACGACCGCGACGCAGAGCGCAAGAATCAACGCAAAATGACCGATTTCTGGAATCATACAGGTGGTGTCCTACTGCGGTTGTACGATCAACGTGCTGCTACTCTGTGCGCCTTTCGCCTTGGCTTTGGCCAGCGCCTCAGCGACTTCCGGCGGCATATAGTTCTCATCGTGCTTGGCCAGCACCTCGCTGGCGATGAACGTCCCATCAGCCCCGAGTTGCCCCTGCGCCACAGCGCCCTTCCCCTCCTTGAAGAGGTCAGGAAGAATCCCTTTGAACATCACGGGAACGCGCTTCGCCATATCGGTCACGATGAAATGAACGGTGAGGCCGTCGCCCTCACGCGTGAGACTTCCACTTTCGACCATCCCGCCGATGCGGAAGCTGCGGCCCTGAGGCACTTCCCCATTGGCCACTTGCGTCGGCGTAAAAAAGAACACCAGATTGCTTTGGAATGCATTCAGCACCAAGACGGCAGCCACGGCCAACGCCACGAGACCAAGTCCGATGAGCACAAAACGTTTCTGTCTGGGTTTCATCGTCGTTCCATTCACTGATCCTGAAATGATTGACGGGCGCCCTCACGGGCCGCCGCATACCGCCGCCGCAAGGCCAATACTTCCCACAGCATACCGAACGCCGTGACGCCAAACGACGTCCACACGTAGAGGCCGTATCCGCCCATGGCGACAAACTCTGACACGCTGCCCCACTGCATCAGGAAACCCCCAGCGCGTCTTGATGCGGCGGGTGCGTGTCCCAGGAGGCTTGCCGATCACGTTCGAGGATTACACAACGCATCCGTGCCAGCGTGACGGCGAGACTGTACATCCAGAACCCCAGCGTCATGACCAACATCGCCGTGAGCATCGTCGCCGCCATTTTTGGCGCAGCCGTCATGCTCACAGAGGCACCCTGGTGAAGCGTATTCCACCAGCGCACGGAAAAATAAATAATGGGAACATTCACGACCCCGACCAGTGCGAAGACGGCGCTGGCACGATCGGCGCGGCGGGAATCATCGATAGACGTGCGGAGCAGCATCACCCCGCCGTACAGAAACAGGAGGATCAGTTCGGATGTCAGCCGGGCATCCCAGACCCACCAGGCGCCCCAGGTCGGCTTGCCCCACATGGCGCCGGTCACCAGCGCAAGAAAGGTAAAGAGCGCCCCGGTCGGAGCAATCGCTTGGGCCATCATGAACGAGGGACGCGCATTGAGGCCCAATCCAAGCCCGGCCCAGATGGCCATGACCACATAGAGGAACATCGACATCCAGGCAGCCGGGACATGGACGAAAATAATGCGATAGGACTGTCCTTGCTGAAAATCGGTCGGCGCCACAAAGAATCCAAGATAAAGACCTACCCCGATCAACAGAATCGCTGCGGTAGCACACCAAGGCATCAGACGTCCGGCCAGGGGATAGAACGCCTGCGGCGACGAATACTTGAACCAATTGATACGAGTGAGACCCATCATAGTCGTGGTTACTCCAGCGCGATCCGTAGCGATGTGGCCGTGGCCCAAGGCGCCAATGCGAGGGCCAGTAACAGACCCGCGCCCAAGAGCGAGAGATGCGCGCCGGCGCCAATTCCCGATGCACTGCTCGACACGGCGCCGGCGCCGAAAATCAGGACCGGAATAAATAATGGCAACACGAGGAGCGCAATCAGCACGTTACTGCCACGCACCCCCAGGGTCAACGCGGCACCGATCGCCCCGATGAAACTCAACGTCGGCGTGCCCAGCAAGAGCGAGAAGGTCAGGACGCCCAACGCCTCCCCGGTCAGACCGAATTGCAGGCCAAGGAGCGGCGAAAGGAGCACCACCGGCAACCCCGAGATCAGCCAATGCGCCGTCACCTTCCCAATGACCAGCAGGGACAATGGCTGCGGGATCAGCAGCATCTGCTCCAATACTCCATCGGCATAGTCAGCCGTAAACAGACGACCCAGCGACAGCAGGCACGAGAGCAGTGCAGCGACCCACAACACTCCCGGTGCGATCGTCCGCAACACCGCTGGTTCCGGTCCGACGCCCAAGGGGAAGAGGCTCCCGACCAGGATGAAAAACAACACCGTCGTCAGGACATCCGAACGGCGTCTCAGCGCCAGCAAGAGATCCCGCCGAATGATGTCACGCAGGGCTGCGAGCATGCCACGCTGACTCATCCAGCGAGCCTCAGCTGATCGAGGCGATCGGCGCCGACGGCGATCTCTTGGTGAGTGGCCGCAATGACAATCCCGCCGTGACTGAGATGCGCCCGCAGCTGCTGCATGAGCAGACCGGTCGCCGCCGCATCGAGTGCCGCGAACGGTTCGTCCAAAATCCAGAGTACCCGCTGTGAGACCCACAAGCGCGCCAGTGAGACCCGGCGCTTCTGTCCCTGAGATAATACCCTCGTCGGCAACCGGTGAATGGCCCGCGCAAGGCCAACCGCTTCCAAGGCCTCACAGGTTTTTTCTTCTGAGATCGCTTCACCGGCCAAGCGAGCCGAAATCGTGACATTTTCGACCGGAGTCAGGTCATCTTTCAGACTGTTGAGATGCCCGATATAGATCAGGCCGGCCAGGTACCGTTCCCTGCAGGCATGGACGTCTTCCCCATCCCACAGAATACGTCCCTGCTCCGCCGGCAGCAGGCCGCACAACATGCGCAAGAGGCTGGTTTTTCCGCTCCCGTTCGCCCCCGTCACCGCGAGGAGCCTGCCCCGCTCTACCGTGAAGCTCAGCGCCGTAATGAGCCGGCGTTCCCCACGAACACAACTTACGTTGTCTGCCTTCAACATGCTAGGAAAAGTCCCACCGGAGACCAAAGAAAAAGAACTCCCTCGTCGTCGAGTCCTTTTGTGTCGTGCTGTCCGTCAACGTTTTCTCCACCCCGCCTGAGGCCTCGAAGGTCCAACTGTCGAGGAAGCGATAGTCGATACGAATGGTCGGAGTCACACGATATAGCTCCACGTCAAAACTATCTTTTTGGTGATAGAGAATCACAAACGTGTCGAACTGCAACCGCGGTCCAAGACGAGCCATCGAATTGAGCGCGAGCGACTGCCCTCGGTATGCTGGACTCGTAATATAGCTGGCATTCGCCACAAAGGTCGTATTCTCAAACGGAAAGTTCGCCCCGATCGCTTGAGCGGTATAACTCCAGATATTGCCAGTCCCTGGCTGCGCTTGCAAGGAGCAAGGCGCATCGGTCAAAGCGTTCGGGTTGAGAAAGAGAGTGCTGGTTCCCGGCAAGATGACCAAACAGTTCGTGGCGCTCGTACCGGAGATACGGTTGACACGGACGTCCCCACCGAGTTGCCAATCCTTCGACACGGCATGCAGCACGCCGGCCATGAGCAAATCGCTTGTCGCCGTCACCGCCTTGGCTTGGTCGCGCAAGAGACTTTCATTGGCCGCATTAATGTGCTCGAGCGAAGCATTGGGGGTCCCGAAGAGCGAATTCGTCGTTTGCAGATAGGGCGTTCTGCGATGGTCGGCCAGTAACGTGTAGGTCGTCCCTTCGGTCACCCAGTTCCCATTGAGCATCGCGACGTTGAGGACTTTGTATGATACGTCGTAGTCGACTAGGCCGAAGGCATTCTTGCCGTTGGCCGCATACCGTAACTCTGTCCCCACGGCCCGGCGGTCCACAATGCCATTGACCATCTGGTTGATGAAGTACGCATTGCCGCTCCAAGCCTGCCCGATCGGACCAATGTCCACATTTGCCCCGTAAAAGTACCGCTTCAAATCGGCCCGAAAGTTTCGGGGGTCGTCGGGCACGTAATTGGACGTCAAACTGAATTGCCGAGGCTGGCCCGCAAGAAGGTTAATATTCAAGAATTGGGGGACAGCCGTGTACCGTACCCAGGCACCATCGAACCGATAGTCCAGGACACCGCCGCTGTTCCCTGGCTGACGACCAACGCGGACGAGATACGAATCCTGACTCGAATGTTCGTAATACAGCGCCCTAAGACGGCTGATATTTCGTCGGTCATCCGAAGTTGCCAGTAGATCGTAGGTCTGTGTTCCACGCACCACGAGCTTGTTGTCGTATTCATCTTTACGGTACCGCCCCGTGACATCGAATGCAGACTGGAGCATGGATTGATCCTGGTTCCTGAAATTCGTCGTGCTATTCGCCACTTTGTCTGTAATTTTCGTCTGGGAGTTCCCGCCATAGTAATACTCGTACACGCTCCCGTAGACCCGCATCTCATCGATTTTTTTCGCCGGCTTCTTCATCTTTCCTTGGGCAATCGCTGTCTTCATATCGGTCAGCGCCGCCATCCGCTGTCTGACTCGAGCGGCACTTTCTCCATCCGGATAGATCTTCAAGTAATGTTCGTACTCCGCCTTGGCCTTGTCGATATCGCCGGTTCCCTCTCGGGCCACACCAATCATCTCTTGCGCGTCGCGAGACTGCCTGTTCGGCGGAAGATTCAGGGCTGCGTTAAAAATCAGGACGGCTTTTTCATATTCCTCCGCAGCAAGGGCGGTTCGCCCAAGCGCCAAGAGATCTGCGCCGTATTGTTCTATGTCCATGCCCGGTTTGAAGGGAGGAACGTCAAACGATTGCGCAGATCCCTTCGCCACTGGAGCCTTCGAGGCGGGAGGAGCCTTCACTTCCGGCGGCAGCGCGAGCGGCATGACCGGCTTGTCCAGTTTCACCGCAATCACGATGCGACTGCTGCTTCTGATGTCTCGCTGGCTCACTCGAAACCGAACCGGTCGTTCAAACTTGATCGAGAGCCCGTTGGTGGCTTGATCCGGAAAGGTGATCTGAAATTTCGGCAGGACATCGCTGGGGGGAGAGGCCGCCAACTCCCGCGCGAATCGACGAGACCGATCCAAATCTGGGAAATCCAAGAATATTCGGATGAGATCACCTTTGTCGGAGGGGGTATGCCTGAGATACAGGGCCCGCGCATTGAAGATGATGTGAATCTCGGCCACGCCAGGCGTTTCCACAATCTCAATACGGTCGAGTACTTGCGCAAAGGCTGAACCTGGCTCAACGAGAATCACAAGGAGGAGAAGTCCTCCCAGAAGGACGCTCCCCATCACATGGCGCAGCCTAATTATAGAGATTTCTCGCAACATGCGTTCCCATAAGTTGTGAATAGCCGAAGCGGAAGGTCCTCACCCATCACAGGCAAAGACCTCCCGTTGAATTAGACGCTGCCGGTGGGTCGGGGCAGACCGCAGCTGGTCATGCGAGATTCGAAGGCTGACTCATCGTCGATTTCCCACACAGCGATTACACAATTCGTCGCACGGATGTCCTGCTCTGGCATACTCCACTGATCTCCCCGCTTGAACCATCGAGCGACGTCACCAAACTGATGACTTAATCAAAACTACCACCGGCCCTATGACAGCCTGATTTATCACAAGAGTTTGGCGCGGCTTTATTGCCAGTATGGTTCGACGGTCTGGTCCCCCGCACCCCTAACCACGTCATGCCACGCTCATGACATGTGTTGCATTGTCCTGGCGTCGCCGTCACAGATGTGTGGTATCTCGATCCGGAAAAGGCCGTCGTATTCTTATGGCAGACATCGCATGACTGTGTGCTGGTGATGTGATTCGCCGGTTTCCCTGTTACACCACCCGTGCCGTTGTGACAGGTAGCACAGGTCCCAGGCGTGACACCCGTATGACTGAACGTGGCCGGAATCCAGGCCGTCGTCTTGTGACACGTGTTACAGGTGGCTGCGGGGTTGGTCCCACCTTTGTGGCCGGCCGGAATACCCCGCGCGAGCATAGAGTTGTGGCAAGTTGAACAGGGCGTCGCCGCCACCACCGTGTGGTTCATCGTCGCCGGGACCCAGCCCGTCGTCCGGTGACAGCTATCGCAGACAGCCGCCCGATTCGTCCCGCCTTT
>JANYAJ010000090.1 GCA_025361385.1 Nitrospira sp. | reverse complement strand
TGCACGAGCTTCGCCAATTTCGGGTCTTCCGTCGGCTGATCCGATACCAACACCACGTCACGGATCCCAGCCATGAGCGCCAGATCGACCGACCCGCTCAGCTTCAGGGATTTCTTAAGAGTGAGGAAGGCCTGATGGTACTGCTTCGCGAGGGGCAGGTCAAGGTTGACCCCTCCTGCACGACCTTTTCCAGCCTGAACCGTCACGGTGATATCAACACGACCGCGGGTGCACCGTTGCTGAATGGATTTCTTGAAGGAGTCTTCCAAGTGACTTAACGGTCTGGGAAGGCGGCAGGCAATTTCAAGAAAGCGATGGTTCACGGAGCGCATTTCGACCGTGACGGACCCATCTTGCCAAGGAGCCTGCCGACGACCGAAGCCAGTCATACTATGAATCATTGAGGGCCTTTCTCTTTCCAGGAGCACTGTTGGTAAACCGGACAGGTACCGCACCGGGGCTTTCTCGCGAGGCAGATGTATCGACCGTGTAACAGCAACCGCTGCGAGACGACCGTCCACTGGGATTTCGGCATCAGTTGCTGCAAGTCCGCTTCTACACGTTCTGGATTGTCAGACTTGGTCAGAGCAAGCCGCTTGGCCACGCGTTTCACATGGGTATCGACGACAATGCCAGGCTGTCCATAGGCATTTCCCAGAATGACATTCGCCGTCTTTCTGCCCACGCCAGGCAGAGTAATCAATTCCTCCATTGTCTGCGGAACCTGTGCATTGAACTGTTCGGTCACGGCCTTGCCGCAGGCGAGAAGATGTTTGGCTTTATTCTTATAGAAGCCAGTCGACCGAATCAGTTGTTCGAGCTCAGGCAACCTGGCGGCTGCCAGCTCTGCTGGTCCCGGATATCGGCCAAAGAGTGGCGGAGTCACCTGATTCACCCGCTGGTCCGTACATTGGGCTGAGAGAATTGTCGCCACAAGCAGCTCCCACGGCGACCGGTGATCGAGCTCCATTTTCGGTGTCGGCATGGTGCGCAGAAGCGCCTTGGCAATAGCCTTGAGGCGGTCTTGACGATCGAGCGATGGTACAGATTTCGTAGTCATGGCTGGTGCCGAAGAAGCTGGATTGTGCCGCGAGTTAGGGCCTAGATGCAAGCAAGCTTGGGGGCGCGGAGTTTTTGGAAGATCCATCCTCAGGGACAAGCACAGCCAGCCGTTCTTCAAGCAGACGAATGAGCGGACGCAAGGTCTCCGAATGCAGGGCTGAAATTCCAATCGCCCCATAGCGTTGACAGAGAACCTCTGCTTGTCCTGGTGGAAGCTGATCACATTTATTAAACACCAACACCCGTGGAAGCTGATCGAGTGTGAGGCTTTGCAACACGGTATCGACCGCGGCAATATGGGCATCCAGATCTTTCGCTCCTGCATCCACCACATGGAGAAGGAGATCGGCATCGCGTAATTCATCCAATGTCGTTCTGAACGCGGCGAGAAGATCCTTAGGAAGATCGCGAATAAATCCCACGGTGTCGGTGAGGATGACTTCCCTGCCCTGAGGAAAACGCAGACGGCGGCTGGTGGTGTCGAGTGTTTCAAAGACACGTGAGGCAGCGCTCACCTGACTGTTCGTGAGGACGTTGAGCAATGTCGATTTGCCGGCGTTCGTGTACCCGACGATAGACAGAACAGGGAAATCCTGTCGGACGCGGCGCGAGCGTCGTTGGTCTTGGTGGCGGGCAAAGCCCTCGATCTCTCGTTCCAAATAGTCGATACGCTCCCTGATTCGACGGCGGTCCGTTTCGAGTTTTGTTTCGCCAGGCCCTCTGCTGCCAATGCCTCCGCCTAATCGAGAGAGGCTTGTGCCCTGACCGGAAAGACGCGGCAGCATATAGCGAAGTTGCGCCAGCTCGACTTGCACCTTGCCTTCCCGGCTATGCGCGCGTTGCGCAAAGATGTCGAGAATCAACTGGGTCCGATCGATGATTGGCAGGTCGCTGATCTCCGCAATCGCACGTAACTGTCCTGGAGCTAAGTCTTGATCGAAGATCAAGAGGTCTGCGCCCTGTTGCATCGCTTGTGTCAGCACATCTTTGAGCTTACCGCTTCCTAATTGAAACCGATGGTGGCCACCCTGTGTCCGTTGCACCAAACGGTCGATGACCGTGAGATCCGCAGAAGAAGCCAATTCCGCGAGCTCAGCGAGGCGTTCTTCCTGTTCGGCTTTGCTCTTGGGCGAGGCGCTCACGAGGATGGCGGTTTGACCCTGGGCCATCGTGTGCGATGCACTCTGGCTCTGTAGATCCGACCCCAGGTCGTGAATGAAGGTTTCAAAACTCACCGGGCATTGATGGACCAAAGTGGGCTTCAACAGCGTATATAAGGATTTTTCAGGACCGGGTGGGTTCAGATGGGCCAGGGAGAGCAAGCCCGGTTCCCCCTTGGGCGTGACGGCCAACGTTCCAATCATGTCGAATCGAAGCAGGCCCAGCATAGTGAGGTCTTCTTGAGTGATCGGTTCCTCTTTCAAGCTCGAACGGATCAGGCGAAGGCCCCTCAGCGATCGCGGACTCGCACGAAAGGTGGTCAGTGTCGTTGGAGAGGGCTCGGTGCCAGCGCCGACCAAGACGTCTTGCACGGCCCCCCGCCTAGTGATAACCAGTCCGATGGGACGGCGAATCTCGTGCGTGAACTGCGCAAGAGTTTTTGCCGCTTCAGATGAGAGGACGTCATCCACGGGCATACGTCGGCGATACAGCCGTTCAAGCATGGCTAGCTGGCCGGCACGGAGACCCAGAACTTGTCCGTAGATTTCAGGAATGAGCGTCGTGTCCTTCTCTAAAGATTAGATCGCCTGTGCCAACGGTGAAACCATTGAGGCTTGAGCATCCAAGTCTAGGGGAGCCCGCGTTCCTGCGCAAAGTGCCTGCCTCCCTGCCGCCGCGATCATCGCAGCATTATCGGTGCAATAGCTGAGAGGAGGAAGGCTCAACAGCAGCCCCTCGGATGCGGCTCGCTCTTGGAGCAGCAGGCGCAAGCGGGAATTTGCAGACACCCCGCCGACAACGGCCAATGCACGAGCGCCGGATGATTGGACCGCAGCAAAGGCCTTCTCAACCAGGATGGCGACGATGGCTTCCTGATAACCTGCTGCGAGGTCAGCCAGTTTATCCGCCTTAGGTTGCTCATGCATTGCTTGAACTATATAAAGCAGGGATGTCTTTAGGCCGCTGAAACTGAAATCAAGACTACTCTTCTTAAGATGGGATCGCGGGAAAGCAATCGCGTCAGGATTTCCCTGCCGCGCCAAGCGATCTATGGCTGGTCCTCCAGGATATTCCAGTCCAAGCATTTGAGCGCCTTTGTCAAAGGCCTCCCCTGCCGCATCGTCTATAGTCGCGCCAAGAAGACGATGGTGGCCGCTGGCTTCCCTGAAATACAGATGGGTATGCCCGCCGGAGACAACCAGGACCACGCAGGGCAATGGAAAGGTTGGATCCTGCAACCAAGCGGAGGCAATGTGCCCTTCCAGATGGCTTACGCCGACCACTGGGATACTCAAGGCATAGGCCAGTGCCTTAGCATAGTTGACCCCAACGAGAAGAGCACCTGCCAAGCCAGGTCCTTGTGTGACGGCGACTCCAGAAAGATCAGTCCAGGTCAAGCCAGCTTGTTGTAGCGCCTCAGTTGAGACAGCTTCAATTGATTCAATGTGGGCGCGAGAAGCGAGTTCAGGAACAACGCCACCGAATCGCTGGTGAACGGCATGTTGTGACGTAATAATATTTGAAAGGACGGCGCCGTCTGCAGCAAGCACTGATGCCGCAGTTTCATCACAGGACGTCTCAATACCAAGGATAGGCCCTGGTATCCAGGCGTTGAGAGGCTGATCAAGAGTCGTAATCATGAAATCATTGCCTATCACATGAGGGAAACGACGAGCTAGGTCTCATGCTGAGGGGCAAATAACATGGCCCTTGTGGCGCTGGCGCCACAAGGGCCATGTCGTACTCAATATTCTAATATCGAACACGTCAAGGCTGCACTTCTAGACCTCAGCCATAGCCTCCTGCGCGATAAATGCCGGAGCGCCATCGCGAAGCACCACGCGGATCTTACGGCATTCCTTAAACCGTCCCTTGATCATCTCTTCAGAGAGTGGATCGCCGATCGCACGCTGAATCGTCCGACGCATTGGCCTGGCCCCATAGAGCGGCTCATAGCCTTCCTTAATCAGCCATTGTTTGACGTCATCCTCAACTTCGAGCTCCACACCTTTCTCAAGAAGACGAAGGTTGAGTTCACCCAACAGGATGTCGAGAATACTAGTGAGATGAGTCTTGTCCAGTTGGTGGAAGACCACAATTTCGTCGATCCGGTTCAAAAACTCCGGACTGAACGAGCGGCGCAATTCCCCCAAGACCTCTTCTTTTTTGTGACGCTCCTGATCGCCTTCCGTATTTTGGAATCCGAGCGAGACGCCCTTCTGGATCATCTTCGTCCCAATATTAGAGGTCATGATGATGACGCAATTCTTGAAGTCGACCTTGCGCCCGAGGCTATCGGTCAGTACCCCGTCGTCCAATACTTGGAGCAGGATATTAAACACATCCGGGTGAGCCTTTTCGATTTCGTCGAAAAGCACCACTGAATAGGGCCGACGGCGAACCCGTTCAGTCAACTGGCCACCCTCTTCATATCCCACATATCCAGGAGGCGCCCCGAAGAGTCGCGTACTGGTAAACTTTTCCTGATATTCCGACATGTCGATTCGAATGAGTGCATCTTCACTGTTGAAGAGGAACCCTGCTAGCGTTCTTGCTAACTCAGTTTTTCCAACCCCTGTGGGCCCCAAGAAAATAAACGAGCCTATTGGCTTCCGCGCCTCTTTGAGGCCTGCACGTGACCGCCGAATGGCTCGGGCCACGGCCGAGATGGCTTCGTTCTGACCGATCACGCGCTTGTGAAGGAACTCCTCCATGCGCAGTAGCTTGTTCGACTCTTCTTCTTCAAGCTTGAAGAGCGGAATACCGGTCATCTTGGAGACGACATAGGCCACATCTTCTTTACCAATCGTCGGCTTATTTTTTTCCTGATTCTTCTTCCACTCGCGTTTGGATTCATCGAGGAGCTTCCGCAGCCGTTCTTCTTCCTCGCGATGACGAACGGCTTCCTCGAAGTTCTGCAAGGAGATGGCCTGTTCTTTTTCGCGAGAAACCTTTTTCAGCTCTTGCTCCATTGCCTTCAGCTCTGAGGGCAAGGCATAGGTCTGTAGTTTTGCCCGCGAGCCAGTCTCGTCGATGAGATCGATGGCCTTATCAGGGAGGAAACGATCGCTAATGTAGCGGTCGGATAACTTCACTGCTTCGAGAATAGCCTCTTCGGAAATTTCGACGCCATGATGCTCTTCGTACCGATCACGAAGTCCCTGGATGATCAATACCGTTTCATCAATGCTTGGGGGCTGAACATGAATTGGCTGAAATCGTCGCTTAAGGGCCCCATCTTTTTCAATATGCTTTCGGTATTC
>JANYAJ010000071.1 GCA_025361385.1 Nitrospira sp. | reverse complement strand
TTCAGCTAGAGATTGATCCGTCGGCAGAGGAGATCCTGACGGGCGAAGAAGCACGGGAACTCGTCACGATCGCGAGAGAAGCCTTAAACAATTGCGTCCATCACGCTCAGGCGACACGAGTCGAAGTTGCCCTTCGGCATATCGACTCGCGAGTCAGCCTGAGTATTCGCGACAACGGATCTGGCTTCGACATCACAGAAGAACGGGCAGCGGGCGTTGGGTTTGCGCATATGTGGGAGCGGGTTCGGAGAATCGGGGGGCACCTGAACATCGAGTCCACGATCGGTCAGGGCACCTGCGTCACCGCAGAGGGGCCTCAAATAGAGGATGTCGACATCATGGGATTACGCACCGAAGCGGCGAAGACCTCCGACAAGCATTCTCAACGGCTGAAGCCTTAGCAAAACATGAAGACGCGAATATTTCGGGCCGGCAGGGACTACGAGCAGCAGGGAGCTTCCGAATGACCCGCGCAGAAGACCAGGGCCAAGGAACCAGCAGATATGCCCATGCGGCTCTTTCATCTCTCATCAATACGGTCACCCATCACGGTCTACTCGTGAATGACTTGGAGGTGCTCCTGTGATCTTCCGTGGCCCCGAAAGCCTCCAGTATCCGTCTCGAAAAGAGTTTCAGCACTTGGGCGAGATCATGCACCAGGTGAGAAGCATTCAACATCGAGAACAATTACCGATGTTGGCTGCATGTTTTGACACGATCGCGCCTCATGAATATTCCGCGAGCGGGATATTCGATATTTCCAATAAGCACTTACAAATTGGCCACTCAAATTACGGGAAAGAGCATACCCAGCTCTATGAAACGCAAGGGTACAAGTGGGATCCTGCTATTCACCTCTTAGAAGCCACCCAGATCGGAACCGTCTCGAGTGAGGACCTCCTCGATCTTGAAATCTCGAAGGAAGTCGTTGGCCTCAAACTCGACGCGGGGATTAAGGAATGCTTGACGGTCGGAGTGCGCGGGACATTAGGCCTATGCACCTATTTTGCGTTCAGCAATTTCGATCAGCAACTGATGAACAAGTTCAGGACCCTGATGCAGATTCTTGGCCCGCATCTCCATCTCGCCTATATGCAAGCGACTTCGTCGGCAAACAATTATCAATCCCTTCTACAAACACCTTCCCTCACAGCTCGAGAAGAAGAGATCATGCGTTGGGTCGCGGAAGGAAAGACCAATTGGGAAATTTCTATTATCCTGCACGTGAGCCTAAACACGATCAAGTTTCACCTGAAAAACGTGTACTACAAGCTCGGAGGGGTTGAGAACCGTTGGGCGGCAGTGGCACAGTGGCAGCGGAACTCATCCGACCCGACTCCTCTGCGCAGGCCCACACGTCAGGACAACTCTCCGGAGACCACGCCCCCGCCCCTCTAGCGTACACAGGTTCGAACAGAATCCACCACAAAACCATCACTCAGTGCCGGCCCTTCTCCCCCAAGTGGATAGTGCACCCCCTCGAGCACATACGGTGAACGGCTGGTCTACGATAGCCTATGCGCCAACCGTCATGGCCGGACAGTTGTCGACAACCTCCGCGTGCCCTGCCTCCTGCGAGACACACTGAGTTCTCCGCCTAAAAGTGACAGACAAGTTTTTAGGCGCCATCAGAAATCCAAAGTGTTCAGCGACAGGCTTTGCACCAACCGATTTCTCGACTGAGAAGTTTCGGAAAAGCATAGCCATCGCGGTCTTCATTTCCAACAATGCCAAATTGCGCCCAGGACACAGTCTGGGACCTGCACCAAAGGGCACAAAGGCTTTGGGGTTATGTCCAGACTCCTGACCACGATGAGAAGCCACCCATCGCTCTGGCTGAAACTGATCAGCTGCCGTAAACTCTCGCTCCTGCATCCCGCACTTCCGCGTGAGCAAGAAGATGGCGGTGCCTCCCGGAATATGCACCCCGCCCAACTCCACATCCTTATTGGCTCCGAGAAACAGGATAGGGAAGACAGACTTCAGGCGCATCGTCTCGAACGACACCGCCTCCAGATACGTAAGGCGCTCGGCATCGCGCATGTCATGCAGCACGTTGACAGGGCCCAACACCTCATCCAGCTCCTGTTGAACTCGAAGCTGAACATCGGGATATTCGGTCAAGAAGTGAAGCATCCAGGCCATCGTCGCAGCAGTAGAGTCTTCGCCCCCGATCAGCATGGTCAGAACATTGCCGAAGATCTCCTCATCGGTGATGTCGGCTCCATCAACATCCCGTGCCGCAAGCATGGCCTCCAGAAAATTTGTTGGATGCGTTGCGAGCTCGGGGTTCTGCGCCAACCGTTCACGGCTATGGGCAATGAATTCCGCCAGTGCCTTACGGATGGCCACGAGCGCCTCGTCTAAGGCGCGGTCTGCCGGAAGCTTCACGAAATGCCAATAGGGGAAGGGCGCGTTGATTCTCCGATTGACCATGGGAAATACTTTTTCAAGATGCCGCTGGATATCGTCGCCCTTCCCCTCCAACGTATTCACATCGTATCCAAACGCGAGATTGCTGGTGACATCAATGGTGTACCGCATCAGATCTTCTTGCACATCGATCGGGGCACCATCTGACGTTGCCTGATCCCATCGCCTCTTCAACCTCTCCGTCACTTTCATCAATGTCGGAAAAAAACTCCTCAGATGTGCGGTGTTCAACGCCTGCATGGCCGTACGCCGCTGCCGAAGCCATTGCTCGCCCTCCGCTGAAAACACGCCATCGATTCCCATTTCTTTAAGGACAGGCTCTATCGACTCAAGACGACGGTACGCAGCCGGGCGCTTGCGCAGCACCTCATTGATGAGATCTGTGTCGGAAACAGCCACCACGGTCTTCTGCGCGATTCGAAACTTATAGATCGATCCATAGGTACCGGCCCATTGTTCAAGAATCGAGTGCAGCTGCTTCAAGTCAAGCTGCAGGATATTTCCCAATATCGGCAGCCCATCAGGCCCAGGGAGGTCTTTGAGTGTCCGGTGGGAATGAACGGACGTCGACCGCTCTCCTTCCTTAGGGACAGATGTGACATGAAATGGACATGTCGCCTGAGCAGAAGTATCCATGATGCCTCCTCCTTGGCACTTCCTCTGCACGTGAGGAAGATGAGTGAACGGCCGATATCTTTTCCTTGCTGCTGCCTGCCTGCTTCAACGACGCCAGGCTAAGACAATTGTGTATGGAGGGGACCTACCCGAACGGGTAGGTCCCCTCCCGCCCACTGCCGAGTATCGTGTCCTCATCGACTAGGAACCACACACGTTCAAGACGCGCCTTGAGTCCCTCACGAGAAGGAGGATGCCATGACAGCTCCCATACTCCACCAATCACATACGGTTGGCTTGCAATCAGTCCTGGAAGTCCTGCGACACAGAAAGACGCGTCGCTTCGGATGTGGAATGGAAATTCCGGAAGGCCCACTTCGTTTCCAAAGTCAGCTCCCTCCGATTCCCTTGTCAAAAGAAGAGCTGCATTACCTGCTTTTCGCAGGGGTCGGCCAAACGGGCATGCATCTAGCCGATATGCAGTACGCCCCTCGGCGGGGGGGTGAAGACGGTCAAGGCATGGCCATCATGAGCTTTCAGGGCAGAACCGTGCCCAGTCCCTGCGCCGCCCAAGCCACGCGCATGTTCGTGACTGACGACACCGGTCTGTACTTCGTGACACGTGTGCCAGACCCTGACAGCGGCGAGGTACCCTTGCTGGTCAAGCTACAAGACGGTCGCCTCGAAATTCCTCGCGAAATGCCCTACATGCTATCGTTCAACCAGTGGTACGCGAACCGGCCAGGCTCCCTCTACTTCATCCCTGTCACCGACATCACGACGGTATATCTCAACCTCTTGCTCGTCCTCTTCAGCAGCGAATGTGGCTATTTCGTCATTGATACTGACAATGGGAACGAGACCTGTGGACTCGACACCTTCCGTCGAAGCCGTGGCGGCCATCTCCACGATGACATCGCCAAACGTCGCACCATGACTCTTCGCGACATCGATGCCGCCATCACTGACACCGCGCTCCAAGAGCAAGCCATCGCATGCCAAAACATGTTTTTAATGGAGCAAGCCATGGGGCTCGGAGGTGGGATTCATAGTGTTGGGAGCGGCCGCCATCTTCTCGGGTGGGAACCTCAGATATTCCAGGGCCTCGGATTCCACTTCGCCCCCTCGCCAATACCGGGCATCCGATCCAATCCCGTTGGGATTCCCGACGTATGGGAAGGTCCCTGCCCTCCGTTCTTGCCCTCAATGGAAGAAGCCGTTCTCAGGATGATGACGTCAAAATTTGGGGAAGGCGGCACCTATTCCGGTTCGGGAGCACAGCCCTGGACCACCACCGTCCCGTCATCATCTATCCGCAAACATGAAGAGCGAGCAGTAGAAGCGACCATCGCGTTCTGCAATTACGTCTTTAAGACCTACGGTCGATTCCCCGCTCACACCGATGCATTCAAGACAGTCATCGCGTTTCAAGCACACCATCTGGATGTCGGCTTTTACGACAAATTTTATCCGAGCGAATCAGTTCCACAGGCCCACCGCGACCATCTCATGGCCTGGCACCAAAACGATCGTCAGAAAGAAACGATCTCATCCTCGCTTCAGGAAGGAGTACATCCATGACACAACGTCGTCGAGTGGTGATTACAGGGATGGGTATTGTCTCCCCGCTCGGGTGTGACCTTGGGATGTTCTGGCACCAGTTGAGCAGGGGAGAGAGCGGTATCAAGCCGATCACGAGTTTTGACACCTCGCCCTTTCACGCATCTCTTGCCGGGGAAGTGAACGATTTCGACCCGACAGACTTTATCCAGCCCAAGAAGGCCCGTCGGATGGGCCGGGTCTCTCAATTTGCCGTGGCCGCGGCCCTCATGGCAGGCCGCGATGCCATGCTCGATATGGACCAAGAAGATCGCGATCGCGCAGCGGTCTGTTTCGGCACGTCGGTGGGCGGATTTAAAGAAGCCTTTGAAGCGCACGATTCCATGCTCGCCAAACAGTACAAACACACGAACCCCTTCACCATGACCACCACCTTCCCCAATGCCGTATCCGCAGAAGTCTCGATCGCGATGGGCACCCACGGCGAATGTGAGACCTATTCCATCGGCTGCTCTTCAACGGCAAATGCCATCGGTCGAGCCTACGATCTCATCCAGGCCCATGACGTCGATATTGTGGTGGCAGGGGGAGCCGAAGCTCCCCTGCACCCCACGATCTTCTCCGCCATGGATGCCGGGAGGACCTTGGCGCCAGACCAGGGAGGCACAATTCGTAATCTTCCCAGGCCGTTCGACCAAACCCGCTGCGGCATCGTCCTGGGTGAAGGCGCCGGCTGCCTGATCCTCGAAGAACAGGAACATGCTGAACGTCGCGGCGCCCCGATCTATGCCGAACTCGAAGGCTGGGCCTTTACCACCGACGCCTTCTCCATGGCTCGCCCTGACGACACGGGCAAAGAGCATCGCCGCGCCATCGATCGAGCCATGGCCTCAGCCCATTGGTTCCCGGAGGAAGTGGACTACATCAACGCCTGCGGCCTGGGAACCGTGGAGCTGGATCTCATCGAAACGATCGCCATCAAGGAGGCCCTGGGCTCGCACGCCTATCAGATTCCCGTGAGTTCGTTTAAGTCTGCGCTCGGCCATGCCTTTGCAGCCAGCGGGGCCTTTCAACTGATCGGCACAGTGCTCGCGCTTCAACACCAATTCATTCCCCCCACGCTCCATCTGACACACCCGGATCCCCAGTGCGACCTGGACTACGTCCCCTGCGTGGGACAAGCGCGAACGCTGCAACGAGCACTGGTAAATAGTTTCGGGTTCGGAGGCAAGAACATCGTAATTCCCGTTTCACGCGTCGACAGTCCTGTATCGCACGGTCGGATAATCCGCGAGGGAGCGGTGGCCGGCTACCACAGGTCTCTAACGACACCAGTCCTGGCACGAGCAACCAGCACGGGCTTGGTCCAATGATAGTGGTTCATCGAGGCCGATCGCATCAGCTGAGAGCGCGCCTGCTCTATGAAGGGAGAAATCTCGCATGAACGTTTTACCCATCGCGACCGCAGATCAACTGTCGATCCCGAATGTGATCGCCGCCCCCTATCCGTACTGTCTCGCCCTGGCCGGTCCGTACGAGAAAAGACTCCGTAAACGTTCCACGACATACCCTTGGAAAGGACGTTGCAAGCGATGAAGAGTCGACGAAGCTTCCAGATACTAGACGGGCTTCGGCAATCATCCGGCAAACGGAGACCACAACCAGCTGCGTTGGCGCAGGGAAGCTCCTCCGAGCGCGCTGAGTCTATTCCTGTCCAGCTCGGAGACAGCCTTGCGGCTTCTCTCAAGACATCCGAAGAACGATTGAACGCCCTGCTGCACGATCGCAGTCGCATCGGACGGGAGTTGCAGGACTCTGTCCTCCATGCGCTCTACGCAATCGAGGCGAGCCTGGCACAATCCTCCCAACTGCGACGGGATACGGCGCGAGCCACGTCCTCTTCCCCTCATCCGGCTGCCAACCAAATCCACAAACTCATCCAAGACATTCAACGGATGATTCCTGGAGGAGCCGCCGACACCATTGAGCCGTTTAACCTGGTCTCCGAACTCCGATTTCTCGCCCGCACGTTTCAGCAGATGAGTCGGTTGCGTATTCGCCTGGCAGTCGACCAGAAAGCCGAGGAGATTTTGACCTGCGAAGAGGCCCAAGAACTCGCCGTCATCTCCAGAGAAGCCTTAACCAATTGCGTCCGGCATGCCAGGGCCACAGGGGTTGTGATCGCCCTTCGGCGGCTTGGCCCGCGAGTCCAGCTGCGCATTCAAGACAATGGATCGGGCTTCGACGTCACGCACAGGCAGGCGAAAGGCATGGGGTTCGCGCACATGGAACATCGCGCTCGAAAGATTGGGGGGCGCCTGGACATCCAATCCACGATGGGAGAAGGCACCTGCATCACCGCGGACGTGTATCTTGAACCGGCACTCACCACGCTATGAAACGACCACGGACCCTTTATCTCACGGCCCCATCATCTCGTGTTCCAGGCCGGAACTTGAGCACACACACCAAGGCTGAAGCCCTCCGTGCGTCAAAGCCGGCCATCCACACAGGGAAGCCGATCGCGCATTGTTATCGCGCGATCTTGGAGGCGTCCAGCAGCGCCATCCTGCTTCTTTCGACTGAGTCCATCATTCTGGAATGGAACCATGCAGCCGAAGTGGTCTCCGGCTGGACGGCCGATGAAGCACTGGGTCACAGCTATGTGGAGCTCTGTCTCCCCATCGAGGCGCGTGAGCCGTTCTTAGCCGAACTCGTGCGAGTTGCCGCAGGGACCGAATTACGAGGGCTCGTGAGCCCCCTCCGGACATGTGCCGGTTCACTGACGATGCTCTCCTGGAATATGTCACGGGTGTTCGGGGCCGGCGGGCGCCTGATCGGCCTCATCGCAATCGGCACCGCCACGGTTCCGCAAACCCGGATCGAAGAGGAGCTCCGATTGGCCCAGACCCAAGTGGATCACGCCGAGCGCCGAGCGCTGCTTGCGACAGAAGAAGAACGGTGCAGAATTGCGCGGGAATTGCACGATGAGTTCGGACAGGCGCTGACCGGCCTGAAGTTCGACCTTGCGTGGCTCAACAGGAAGCTTTCACAAGCGCCTGCGTTCACCGACGGCGGCGATCTCCAGCACAAAGTCCAAGCCATGTCGGGTTCAGTCGATCGGCTCTTGGATGCTGTTCGCACAACTGCGACAGCCTTGCGCCCCGCCATGCTGGACGACCTCGGATTGATCCCGGCGCTCGAATATCTCGCCACTGCGTTTCAGGATCGGACGGGCGCACGATGTGCGGTCGCGGTGGCTCCGGAGTTGTTATCTCTCGCACTGCCCTCCGAGATATCGGCTGCATTATTTCGAATCGCACAAGAACTCCTGACCAATGTGATGCGTCACGCCGCGGCCTCGCAGGTACAGATGCGGCTGACCCGTGATGGCGACAACGTGAGGTTAGACGTGACGGACAACGGAAAGGGGATTAGCCCTGAGCGGGTGACCACAACTGACTCCTTTGGGCTTCGTGGCATGCAGGAACGTGTCTCTCTCCTGGGAGGTCGCTTTCATATCGCAGGCACATCCGGCATAGGAACCACGGCCTCCGCCGCCCTACCGCTTGCGGAGTGCGCCGCACGATGATTGGGACACATGTGTTGAAAATTCTCATCATTGACGATCACGAAGTCGTCCGCCGGGGCGTGAAACAGATCCTGGAAGAAACTGTCCCTCACGTCGACGTCGGAGAAGCCGATACCGCGCAGCAAGGAATGGCTGCGGTACGGCAAGGGTCTTGGGATCTGGCCATCGTGGATATCAGCCTTCCCGATCAGAATGGGCTGGAACTCTTGTGTGAGTTACACAACATCGCGCCCCAACTACCCTTAATGGTTCTGAGCCTGCACCCGGAAGAGCAATATGCCGTTCGCGCCTTCCGTGCCGGGGCGATGGCCTATCTCACCAAACAGACCGCACCAGAAGAGCTGGCCAGGGCCGTCAAGCAGGTCCTGTCGGGCCGCCGGTATGTGACCGCCTCCCTCGGCGAGCGGATGGCCGGCAACCTGAGTAAACACCCCGCTGGCCTGGCCCATCAGACCTTGTCTGAGCGGGAGTTCGAAGTCCTCGTGTCGTTAGCCCAGGGCCAGTCCGTCAAGCATATCGCACAATCTCTGGGTTTGAGTATGAAGACCGTGAGTACCTATCGAGCGCGGCTCCTGGATAAGTTGCAACTCGCCACTACTGCTGAACTCATCCGGTACGCACTCGACCATCATTTGGTGGAATAGCCTCAACGATGATACACCCGAGCGTACAGGCAAGTCGGCGGGGCACAGAACACAGAGGTGGCGACCGGAGCCATTCGCCTCTGCATGACAATCGAGTCGGCGTCAGAATCCACCTACAGGCTGTGCCTATTCAGCTGATTGTCTTTTTCCACGATCTGCCCTAAGACTAGGTATGACACAACGCACGGCCATCCCTGGCAACACGATCATATGACCATCCTTCTGGCCGACATAGACGCCTACCTTCGAGGAAGACTCCGGAAGCGTCTGGAGAAAGTCTCGGGTGTGACGGTGGTGGGAGAATCGTCGAACTCGACAGAAACCACCGCGATGATTCTCAACCGGAACCCGGATGTGGCCATCGTAAGTTCCTTCTTAGAGGGCGGCAGCGGCCTCGATGTCCTTCGGCACGTCCGGCAATTGATGATTCCTCCCACGATCATTGTCGTGACGGACAACCCCTCGCTCGATCACAACAATGCCTACTCCGCCGCTGGCGCTGATTTCATTTGCGAAAAGGTCTCGGACGATCGCACGGTGATTGATACCATTCGTCGACTATGTGTCACACAACGCCGAGTCGACGTCTTAGCCTCCCTCGTTGCCACCCCCAACAATTGAGCATCGTTGCGGCCATGATCGTCCCGTCTCCATACCGTATCACCCCCACGTCATACAAATTGACAGGCTACCCTCTTGCCGATTAGGATGACGCGCCGTGAGCCATTCCAATCAGACAGAACCCACACCCGCGACACAGGCATCCTCTGTCGCAAGCCGGATCGAGCATGCGTTCGAAACCGTCGTGTTTGCCAGCCGATGGATTCAAGCTCCGCTCTACGGTGGCTTGATCGTCGCGGAACTGCTGTACGCATACAAGTTTCTTGTCGAGCTGTGGGCGATGGTCTGGCACCTCAATCAGCAAGAAGAGACCATCTTCATGCTGGGCGTCCTGGGACTGATCGACGTCACGATGGTGGCAAACTTATTGACCATGGTGATCATTGGCGGCTACGCCACCTTCGTGAGTAAATTGGACTTAGAGGGCCATCCAGACCGGCCGGATTGGCTGACCCACATCGACCCAGGCACCATCAAGATTAAACTCGCCGCCTCGCTGATCGGCATCTCCAGCATCCATTTGCTAAAATCGTTCGTCAACATCGCGAATGAAGACACCGAACATATCAAGTGGAAGATTTTGATTCACCTGACGTTCATCGGCTCTGCGATCCTCCTCGCCTGGACTGACAAGATCAGGCAGAAAGATCGCAAGCACTAATACAGGGGTGACGGTATCGCATCGGCTACGAACGTATCCGATGCGATACCCAACCTGCTTATGCCACTCACAGGGCCGTTTAAAAAATCCGTCGAATCCAGCCCCCTGCTCCTTTACAGTTCCATACGATCGGCATGGCTGTTGCGTACCCATCGGGGTAATAGCACGCATGACATCCTCCAGGGCTTACCCATTCACCATCAAGAGGTTGCGATGACACGACGACCCTATTCCCTCTTCATTCTCCTGCTCGTTCTGCTCTTACAGACTGCCTGCAGTTCTTCTGTCCTGCAGCTCCGTGACCAACTGGATCTCCATCGCGGAACGTCCCGCGAAAAGCTGGCCGACAAGAAAGAACTCACGGCAAAGTTCCTCGCATGCACCAGACAGGCCCACGATGAGCTGCCGGGGGATCGACGCGATACGGGAACCTCGCCACAGGCTCTCTCGCAGCTGCCCCTGGAGGGACAAGCCACGAGCGTCCGTCCGCTCGCGGCCGTTATCGAGAAGATCCGCCGCCGACATCAAGACAAGGCGGCGTCCCTCTCCATCCTTGCGCAGGTCCTCGATGATCTGGCCAACGAGTCGAATGCTCGCATCGATGTGGATAAACTCAAACAGGTCATCGAAGCAGCCAGACAATGGCAGGGACATCTCGGTCTGGATGAGGATCAACTTGAGCAGGACTCCTCCCGCTTCGCCCAGACGCTCTTGACCTACAATAAAGCCTATTTTGGCAATCTCAGTTTTACGGCAAGGCCTGACGCGGCCGGAGGTGGCCTCCACGGAGTCGCAAAAGTCACCTCAAAAGGGTTTGTCGATCGAAGCGGGAACGCACTTCTTTTCCCAGGAATTTCGGCAGACCTTGAGGTCACCCCCACGAACTCCGTTCGTATCTCAGCCACCACGGTCGACTCTCAACGTATCAGCGCTGACGTGACCCGCATCTTCCTGGAAGCCTTCTTCGATACCGCGTTTCGAGTGCCGGCCGTGCATGGCGCGACCGCCTTGCAGGTGGGACCAATCCCCCAGGAGTCGCCCTACCAGGAATTCGATGCCCAGCATCCCGCGATCCCCCTGGAGGCCTTGGCCCGAATGACTCGTGACGCCTTGCGAGCCGAAGCGGCCGTCACCTCACTGGTAGGAAAAGCCGTTCGCGGTGGCAGTGTATTCAGTGCCCAGAACGAAACCGTTGCCGCCACACTCGAAACAGCTGCCGGGGTAATGGCCAAGAAGCTTGTTGAACACGAGGGGTTCTGCTATTTCCAAGTTACACAGGGTTCGTAACATGCACGGACGACATATGGTTCGTCCGTCGGTGAGCCGCGATTGAACCAACGCCTGATAGGGAGACACGACGATGAAGTCCATGTCGGTTGCAATCAGCATGACTCTCAGCCTGCTCCTAACCGGCTGCTTTGCGAAAATCCATCAGCTTCCTGTTCATC